>JAHRAM010000140.1 GCA_020027305.1 Acidimicrobiia bacterium
GGCTGGTTAGATAAAATCTCTTCATTACAAAGGTCTTCAATGGCTGCAATTTCTTCTTGGGTAAGTGCTTGAAAGTGACTAAAGTCAAATCGAAGGCGGGTTGGCTCAACTAAAGAACCTTGTGGGCTGATGTGGTCTCCTAAAATCTGCTTTAATGCCCAATGAATAATGTGTGTGGCGGTATGATGTTTTCTAGTTGAATCTCTTCTTCCGCCATCTATTTCTGCTAGCACTTCATCGCCAACCTCAAACGCCGGTGAGTCATCGGTTTTGTGGAAAACAACTTCTGGCGCTCCATATTGTGTGTCGATAACATCTATTGATTTTTTAGGATTGTCATCGTTTTTTGAATTGAGTTTAGATAGCCTGCCGATGTCTCCTACTTGGCCGCCCGCTTCAGCATAAAAGCTGGTTTTGTCAAGCACCACTCCATCGCTTAGAACAGCTAACACTTTTCCTTCCACGTTATAATTCGCATTTCCCAAAAACTCTGTCTTTGGCAACCCAGTTAGCTCTTTCAAATATTCAACCTGAACACCAACACCCTTGCCCTCTTTAGATTTTGAGGAATGATCTTGCCTAGCTCGCTCTCGTTGAGCCTCCATCTCTTTTTCAAAGCCTTGTCTGTCTAACTCAAAACCTTCATCTTTGGCAATCTCTTCTGTCAAGTCGTAAGGAAAACCATAAGTATCGTGTAAGGTGAAAATCGCCTTGCCACTTAAAACTTTGGATTTTGAGCTTTGACTGGCAATTTGTGCTATTTCTTTTTCTAGCAGCTCTTGCCCTGCTGATAAAGTTTTCAAAAAACGAGATTCCTCATTTTCTAAGATGCTTAAAATCTTATCGGCATTTTCAGCCAGCTTTGGGTGGTCGTCTTTTGCTAGCTCAATTGCTTTTTTAGCAAGCGGCAACACTGCATTTTTGTGGGTGGAATATATTTCAAGAAGCTGGGCATGTCGAATAGCACGTCTAACAAGCCTACGAAGCACATATCCTCTATCTTCATTTGAAGGAACAATGCCATCCAAGATTAAAAATGCTGCTGCCCGACTATGTTCAACCAATATGCGTTGTGAAATTTCAGTGCTTGCTTCTTTGTTTTTTGCACTGGCAACCATTGACTTAACTTCTTCAATGAGAATAGCGAGGTCTCCCACATCAAAAACTGAATCAGCCCCTGCCATAAGTGCAAGTAAACGTTCTAATCCTGCCCCTGTATCAATGCTTGGGTTTGGAAGTTCAACTTGGCTGCCATCTTCTTTTTGCTCAAACTGCATGAACACCAAATTCCAAAACTCCACAAAACGGTCGTGCCCGCCGATTGCGGGGCCACCGCCCTTTCCATATTCTTCACCCCTATCAAGATAAAGTTCTGAACACGGGCCACAAGGCCCAGTGTCTGCCATCTTCCAATAGTTTGGCTCATCTAGTTTTTGAATTTGTTCTGGCACAACGTCAGTTTTTTCAAGCCAGAGTTTCTCTGCTTCATCATCACTTATGTGAACGGTGACCCAAATATCTTCTCGTAAAAAACCAAGCACCTTTGTTGAAAATTCCCAAGCCCAAATAATGGCATCTTCTTTGAAATAATCACCAAAGCTAAAGTTGCCCAGCATCTCAAAAAATGACAAATGGCGACTAGTTCGCCCAATCTCTTCTAAATCATTGTGCTTGCCCCCCGCACGGAGACACTTCTGCACGCTAACTGCACGTTTATACTGTGGGGTTTCAAGCCCTAAAAAATACTGCTTAAATGGCACCATCCCTGCCACAGTAAACATAATCGTTGGATCTGGAGGAACTAAGCCAGCAGAGGCTACTTCTTTATGTTCACGTTCAGCAAAAAAGTCAGTAAATGCCTTTCTCAGTTCGCTGGCGCTGGTCGGTTTAGCTTT
The DNA here is from genome assembly GCA_020027305.1 of Acidimicrobiia bacterium. GTDB lineage: Bacteria > Actinomycetota > Acidimicrobiia > Acidimicrobiales > Hopanoidiivorantaceae > JAHRAM01. Next base: position 1,896 of record JAHRAM010000140.1, read on the forward strand.
AGCGGTAACCGTTTTGCCCATCGTAAGCCTCAGACATATCTGATGTAGACTTCCTGCCTTCAGCAATTGCCTCTCTAACCTCTTTTGTAAGGTTTTTGATTCGATTGCTGACTTGGTGCTGGAAAGATGTTTTTTGCTTAATCTGTTTTCTAAGTCGCTGCATTACCCATGCCCCAACTATCATCCCTGCCAAAAAACAGAAAAGTCTTCCGCCTAACATAATAACCTTATTTTAGTTTCAAAAAAATGCTTTGTCATTTGTTTTTTGTATTATTTTGCTTTTATCTATTTTTCTTCGGGAGGAACTTGTACCCCAAGCTCTTTAAGATGGATGTCTGAAATTCTATTTGGGGCTCCTGTCATTGGGTCTTGTCCTGTTTGGGTTTTTGGAAATGCGATTACTTCCCTTATGTTTTCTTCACCCGAAAGTAACGCTGTAAAGCGATCGATTCCTAAAGCAAACCCCCCGTGAGGAGGAGCTCCAAATTTATACGCATCCAAAAAATAGCCAAACCGCTTTTTGGTTTCTTCCTCGCTCAAGCCAAGAGCAGCAAACACCCGCTCTTGAATATCTGGTTTGTGAATTCTAATGCTCCCTGAGCCAAGCTCCCACCCGTTCAAAACTAAATCATAGGCAAGGGAGCGAGCTTTTAGCATTCCCTCCCCTCCACCTGTAACCAGTAAATCAATATCATCTTCATGGGGCATAGTAAAAAGGTGATGCGCGCAAATAGGTGTTCCAGTTTCATCCAAGCCTTCAAATAGCGGGAAATCCGTAACCCATACAAAGTTAAGATCCTCTGCACTTTGTATTTCGTTACCGCTTGTTAGTGAAAGTTCTGTTCCAAGTTGAACCCTTATTTGCCCTAGCACCCGATTTGCTACTTGGTGAGTATCTGCTATAACCAAAATCAAATCTCCAGAAGAGGCGCTTACACTTTCAACCAATGCCTTCATTTCATCTGCACTTAAAAATTTTGTAAGCGGGCCATCAAGGGATTCGGCAGCATCAACTTTAGGCCCAACTTTGAACCAGGCCAACCCCTTTGCCCCAAGCTTTTTTGAAAAGTCTGTGAGGTCGTCAATTTGAGCGCGAGAAATTTTATCAACGCCGCCTAACACATTTATCGCCTTTAGACACTCAGCCTTAAAAACATTTGCCTGTGTGTTTTCAAATATTTGCGTTATATCTGTTAGCAACATTTCAAACCGAGTATCTGGTTTGTCGCTACCATAATTTTCCATTGCAGTTTCATAGGTCATTTCACTAAATTCAACTGCTTCACTAATTTCGTCACCAAGCACAGCACATAGTGCATTTTTTGTAGCTGCCGTTATTATTTCAATAATATCTTCTTGGTTTACAAAGCTGGCCTCCACATCTAATTGCATAAATTCAAACTGACGATCTGCTCGCAAATCTTCATCTCTTAAACATCTGGCGATTTGATAATAACGATCTATTCCCCCCACCATTGCCAATTGTTTAAATATCTGAGGGCTTTGTGGCAGAGCATAAAAATTTCCGTTGTGCAGTCGAGATGGAACAACAAAATCTCTTGCCCCTTCTGGCGTTGAAACTATTAAAAGCGGGGTTTCAAGCTCTAGAAAGCCTTGCTCTGACATGCTGGAGCGAAAAGCCTCGTTGATTTTGGCCCTAACCCTTAAATTCTTTTGGATTTTTTCTTTTCTCAAATCAAGATACCTATAACGTAAACGTAGATTTTCGTCAACCTCTACTCTTTCATCTAGTGGGATGGGCGGCGGTTCTGCTTTGTTTAGAATCTCAACTTCACATTCAGTTAGCTCTACATCACCAGTTTTAATATTTGGGTTAACCGTTCCTTCTGGGCGCTCACTCACCGTGCCTGTGATTTTTAAAACAAACTCCCCACCAAGGTTTAACTTTTCATCTACTACACATTGGATTATGCCAGTGTGGTCATATAAATCAATAAAAGCTAACTTTTCGCCATGCTCTCTTCTTCTCTTCACCCAACCACATACTGAAACTTGGTTTGAAATATTTTCAGCAGAAAGCTCTCCACAGTAGTGAGTTCTATAGTTAGTTGCTTGGTTTGGATTGTTCATATAATTACTCTCACCTCTTAATCGGTTTAAATATGTTTTTTCATTCTTTGTTTTTAGGCATTAAGCAATTTTAATAGATGAGCTTTTAAGTCTTTTTGTGGAACAAGAGATTGGTTGGATGCTTTTCTAAGCTCTATCACAGACACTGAATTTTGTTTCATTTCGTCTTCACCTAAAATTAAGGCAACCTTGGCTCCAGATTTGTCTGCTAACTTCATTTGAGCTTTAAGTGAGCGATTGTCAAATGAAAACTCTGTTGAAATTTCTGCCTGTCTTAACTCGGTTGCCATCTGAATGGCTTCTGTTTGGGCACCCACATACGCAATAAATACATCTAAGGTGTTTGTTGAAATTTTTTGGGTCTCCTCAAGTGCTAAAAGAGTTCTATCAATGCCAATAGCAAAACCAACGCCTGCACACTTAGGCCCGCCCAACAATTCTGAAAGTCCATCATATCTTCCTCCGCCGCCTACGGCATCTTGTGAAGAATCTAAATTTGTGGCAATAAATTCAAAGGCGGTTCTTGTGTAGTAATCAAGCCCTCTTACCAATCTTTTGTTCAAGGTATAAGCAATGTTTAGGCTCTCTAGTTTTTCTTTTACATCATCAAAATGTTTTTGGTCGTCAGCAGAAAGTTTCATCTCTGGAGCCTCTGAAATAATAGCAGCATCTCCTTCAACTTTTGAGTCAAGCACTCTTAATGGATTGAGCGACAATGTTTTTTGTGCCTGCGCAGAAAGCTCGTTGTTTCTAGCTGTTAAATAATCTCTCAGTGTCTCTAGATAATTCGCACGAGACTCGACCCCTCCAAGAGAATTAAGAACAATCTCTACGCCACACCCAATTTCTTGAAAAAACTTGGCAGCTAGTGAGATGACTTCTGTATCAGCAGCTGGGTCGTTTGTTCCCAAAACTTCAACTCCTACTTGATGAAACTGCCTGAACCTTCCAGCTTGAGGCTTTTCATATCTAAAGTGGGCGCCTTCATACCAGCATTTCCAAGGTGTAACTGGGCGATGTTGAATAAATGCACGCATCACAGAAGCAGTGCTTTCAGGGCGAAGTGCCATCTGGCGATTGTCTTTGTCTTGAAAGTCATACATTTGTTTTTGGACTATTTCCGTTGATTCCCCCACCCTTGAAAACACTCCGATATCTTCAAAGAGGGGCAGCACGATTTCTCCATATCCTGCTAAGCGAGCTTGCTTGGCAAAAATATCTAAAACCTTTCGCCTAACTTCTGACTCGGGTGAAAAAATGTCTTTTACGCCTTTGGGTGATTGAAATTTTGGATTTGCCAAGTTAGGTCACCACCACATCATAAACTGAATCTACTTTTCGGATATTTTTTATTACAGCTTTTGATTGCGCTTCATCATTTATTTCTAGTTCAAACTTTATATTTGCTGCCCCGCCAGATACCTTATTTGAGCTCATATTTCCTATAAAAACATTTGCTGGCATTACAGATAAAATATCTCTTAGCAACCCAGACCTATCAAGGGCTCGAACCTCAATATTGACAAACTCAGTTGGGCACTGCCAGCTGTCCCATTCTACGTTGATAAATCGCTCTGGCTCTGTCGTTGATAGAAATGCTACATTTTCACAGTCGCTGGTATGAACTGATACTCCTTTGCCCTTGGTCACAAAACCCAAAATGTCGTTGGCGCGATTTGGATGGCAACAAGCTGAAAGGCGAACATGAACATCGCCTTGCCCTTCAACCAAAATTCCAATAGTAGCTGATGTGGAGCTTTCAAAGTCTTGTGTTGTGTCATCAAGCTCACCGTCTATATCTTTGTTAGCGTCTTCGCTGTTATCGGTTTTGTCGCCAGTTGGAAAATGCCAACGTTTGATTGTATTTCTTGCCTTGGGGGTTATCACAAATTCTAACCATTCCTTGAGAGGCTCTGAGCTTTCGGCTGTTGAAATCTCTACGGTGTCACCAGAATATAAAGGAGTAGAAAGTTTTACTGAATTTCCATTGACTTTGGCTCCCCTAGTTCTATTTCCTAAATCGCTATGAAGAGCATAGGCAAAATCAATCGGGGTGGAACCCAAAGGTAATGATATTAAATCTCGCTTTGGCGTAAATACCGATATTTCTTCTTCTTCTATGTCTGGATAGTTCATTTCAATTGATTCCTTAGCATTAGATGCTTCTTCTACCCAGTCAACCATCCTCTCTAACCATTTGACATCTGAGTGCCCTGCTTCTTTATATGCCCAGTGTGCCGCTATGCCTTTTTCTGCTCGGTCATCCATTTCTGCTGTGCGAATCTGAATTTCTAATAGCTTTGTAGATGGCCCCATTACGGTTGTATGAAGAGATTGATAAAGGTTAAATTTTGGAACAGCAATATGATCCTTAAAGCGCCCTGGCAGGTGCTGCCACATTGAGTGTATTACACCCAACGCGCTATAACAATCAGAGACCGACTCAACCACTATTCGAATTCCCATCAAGTCATAAATGTCTCTAAACTCTTTTCCGCTTTCCATCTTTTGATAAATGCTCCACAGATGTTTTGGGCGAATAAAAACTTTGTTTACTATATCTTCTGTCAAAAGTGCTTCTTCAACTTGAGTTTCTATCTGAGATAAGTAAAGCTCACGTTCAGGCGAATGGGATTCGACCATTTGATCTATTTCAGCAAACCATTTTGAGTGAAGGGTGGCAAACGCTAAATCTTCTAGCTGTCTAGAAAGCTCTTGCATCCCCAACCTGCTTGCCATCGGCGCATAAAACTTCAACGTCTCTGATGCTATTACTTTTTGACGTTTTTCTGGAAGAGCGCTCAAGGTGCTCATGTTATGCAGGCGATCAGCTAACTTAACAAACAACACCCTCAAATCAAGGTTGGCGGCCTTTAACATTTTTGAAAGAGAAGCCGTATCAGCTTCTTCTTTAGTTTTGAAATTGATTTTGTCGAGCTTAGTGACGCCATCTACGATTTCAGCAACTTCTTTACCACACTCTTCTATTATGTCTTTTTCTGAAGTGTCGGTGTCTTCTAACACATCATGAAGCAATGCTGCTGCAATAGTGGCTTCTGTACACTCAAAATCGTTGAGCATTTGAGCCACTGCCAGAGGATGGGTAATATAAGGCTCTCCCGACATTCGGTATTGATTAGTGTGTGACTTTTCTGCTAAACGATACGCTTGTTCCACCAACTCAGTTGGGCAACCTCTTTTAGCCATTTTTGTGAGCAGTTGCTCTAGCTGAAAATCTTGACTCTCTTTCCATGGAAGAAGTCTTGGTGGCAGGTTGGCTAAAAAGTTGATTGTTTGCGCAGTCATATCTTTAAATTGTTATGGCTGAGCCTTGTGAAATCTGGCATATTTCAAGCAAAATCTTTAAAGCATTCATTTTTTATTTCCCAGCCTTCCTAATAATATACTAGCCTGCCTATATGGAGATTGGAATACTTGGAGGAACAGGAAATGCTGGGCGTGCCTTAGCAGGGCGCCTTGCCAAAGCGGGCTATAAAACCACTATCGGCTCTCGCACATTAAAGAAAGCTGAAGCAGCTGTCGAAAAACTTCACACCCTTTGGAAACCAAGAATTGAAAATTTTTCAGTAAGTGCTTGTGAGAACGCACAAGTGGCAGAAGCAGACATCGTAATTGTTGCTACACCTCCAAAAGCAGCAATAGCTACAACAAAAACTCTGAGCAAACAGCTCTCTAAAAAAATCGTCATCTCAATGTGTAATGATTTGGTGCAAAATGAAGGCGGTGGCTTTTCACCAAAAATCGGAAAAGTGTCAATTGCAGAAGCTATTCAAGACAGCGCCCCCAAGGCTTTACTAGCATCTGCTTTTCATCATCTGCCAGCTAAGCAGTTAGGCGAATTAGAAACCCCCATTAAAAACGATGTGTTAATTTGTAGCGATTTTGAAGAAGCCCTTGCCGTAACATCATCTATCGTTCAATCAATTAAAAACCTTCGCCCAATTAATGCTGGGCCGCTTTCAAACTCAGTCTCTTTAGAGGCTTTTACTTCCACACTATTAAATATCTCTACTTCCTATCAAATCGGAGCTTCTGTAAAAATAACTGGGCTACAAAATGATTGAGCTAATAATTCCCGCCTCAAAATCATAACTTAAAAATTGATTAATGCTTAGAATTAATTAATAATAAATAATAGATGCGACTTTTTGATACTGCCCAAAAAAAGGTTGTCCCTTTTGAGCCAAGCAAAGTTGTAAATATATATACCTGCGGTATTACCCCTTATGACGCTACCCATATTGGTCACGCCGCTACTTATTTAACTTATGATATTTTACAACGGCGCTTAAGAAGCCTTGGACATGAAACTAAATGTGTTAGGAATGTCACCGATGTAGATGATGATATCTTAAAAAAGGCGCGTGAGTTGGGTGTTCATTATTTGGATTTAGCTGCTTCAACTATGGCACAATTTTCTGCTGATATGGAGAGCTTGAACCTTCTTCCCTGCTACAGCGAACCCCGTGCAACTTCAGCAATCTCAGATATTCGGGGCTTTATTGGGATGGTGATGGAAACTGGGAATGCCTATGAAATAAACGGTGCTGTCTATTTTGATGTTTCCACCTATGATGGGTTTGGTGACTTGAGCGGATATGACGAAAAGACTATGTTGGCGCTTGCTAAAGAACGTGGCGGAAACCCCGATGACCCCAACAAAAGAAACCCTCTTGACTTTGTGCTTTGGCAACCTTCAACTCCTGATGAGCCAGAATGGGGTTCTCTATGGGGGCCAGGTCGTCCAGGCTGGCATATTGAGTGTTCAGCTTTGACAATGAGAGAGCTCGGACAAACCATTGACCTGCATGGAGGCGGAAGCGACCTAATATTTCCCCATCATGAATGTGAACGGGCACAATCAGAAGCAGTTACCGGCGAAACCTTTGCAAAACTTTGGATGCACCAAGAAATGGTTCAAATGGATGGCGAAAAGATGTCAAAATCGCTTGGCAATATGGTGTTTGTCAGCGACTTGCTAAAAGACTATGACCCCAGAGTGGTAAGAATGATGATTGTTTCACATCACTACCGTGAGCCTTGGTCTTATAATGAAGCTGAGCTTGAAAATTGTGTAGAAAAATTATCCAGCTGGATTTCTGCTGGGCAGGGAGAAGCAACCTTTGAAGATGTCGGCAGTGCATTAGATGAAGATTTAAATATTGCTGAAGCATTTTCTGCTATTGACAAAGCTGTAGGCAATGGGAAAGGTGTAAGCGAAGCAGCTTCACTTCTTGGAATTGATACCACCTTGCCAATTGTCACAAAAAAGAAATAATGCAAAACTCTAAAATAATACCTGAATACCGACACTTAGAGATGTAGCCTTTAATTCTGTGGGCATAGATATTCACTTACCCGACAAATCTTCACGCACTCTAAATGAGGGCGCTACTGGCGCTGACCTAGCAGCCGATATATCAACGAGCCTCGCTAAAAAAGCACTCGCCATAAAGAAAAATGGTGTTCAGATTGACCTAGATGTGGAACTAGAAAATGGTGATGCTATTGAAATAATCACTGACGACACCGAAGAAGGGCTAGAAATAATCCGCCATTCCACAGCTCATGTTCTGGCACAAGCTGTCCTCACACTCTATCCCGAAGCTACTTTTGCTATTGGTCCTCCAATTGAAAACGGGTTTTATTATGACTTTGAACTTCCCGATGGAAAAAGTTTTTCCGACGATGACTTAGCCGCCATCTCTTCAAAAATGGCAGAGATTGTGAAAGCCGACCAAAAATTTGTTAGAAACGAAACAGATTCAAAAAAGGCGTTAAAACTTTTTTCTAAACACCCTTATAAATGTGAAATAATTGAAACCGTCAGCAATCCTTCACCTATAAATTCTGATGGAGCAGCCAAGTCTGGTGATTTAGCTTCTGAAATGACATCTGGTGATGCCATCACCTACTACACAAACGGCGATAATTTCTTTGACCTCTGTAGAGGCCCGCACGTTCCAAGCACTGGAAGGTTAAAGCACTTTGCCCTAGAAAAAGTGGCGGGGGCATACTGGCGAGGAGATGAAAAAAGAAGTATGCTCCAACGGATATATGGAACTGCTTGGAACAGCGCCAAGTCATTGAAGCAATACCTTGTTCAGCTAGAAGAAGCTGCCAAGCGAGACCACAGAAAGCTGGCAAGAGAACTAGATTTGCTCTCTTGGCCAGAATCGCTTGGGCCTGGGTTGGCTGTTTGGCACCCTAAGGGAGCATTGATTAGAAATATTATTGAACAATACAGCCGAGATCGCCACATAGCTGCTGGATACGACCAAGTCTATAGCCCACACATTGCAAAATCAGAGCTATGGCAAACCAGTGGACATCTTGACTTCTATTCTGAATCAATGTATCCCGCAATGGAATTAGATGGGGCATCTTATTACCCAAAGCCAATGAACTGCCCTTTCCATGTGCTGACATTTTCAAGTTCTCAAAAATCATATCGCCAACTCCCCTTGCGCCTGTTTGAGTTGGGAACAGTTTATCGCTATGAACTTTCAGGGGCTGTTCATGGATTGATGAGAGGAAGAGGCTTTACCCAAGATGATAGCCATATATTTTGCACCCAAGAGCAAATGGGCGCTGAGATTTTTGCCTTGCTTGACTTCAGCCTTTCTGTTCTTAGAGATTTTGGCTTTGACCAATTTCAAACCAAGCTCTCAACCCGCCCATTTGAAAAATCTGTGGGCGAAGACTCACTCTGGGAGCTTGCCACAACGGGGCTAAAAGATGCCCTTGAAAAAGCTGAGCAAGACTACACGATTGATGAGGGGGGCGGAGCTTTCTATGGCCCGAAAATTGATATAGATGTGAAAGATGCTATCGGCCGAAGCTGGCAGTTGTCTACCATTCAGGTAGATTTCAACCTGCCTGAGCGATTCGATCTCACATATACGGGCGAAGACAGCCAGAGGCACAGGCCAGTAATGATTCATCGTGCCTTAATGGGTTCAATAGATAGATTTTTTGGAGTGCTTATTGAACACTATTCTGGAGCCTTTCCTCTTTGGCTTGCCCCTGAACAAGTTAGAGTTCTGCCAGTTGCTGAAGCTCACCAAGATTATGGGCAAAAAGTCGCCGATGAAATTTCGGCCGCTGGCTTTAGAGTTTTGCTTGACTCAAGCGACCAACCCTTAGGAAAGAGAATTCGCTCTGCTAAGGTTCTAAAGTTGCCCTATATATTGGTGGTAGGCAATGAAGACATTGCTGCTAATACGGTTGGGGTAAACGAACGTTCCACAGAAAATGAAAAATCTGAAGTTAAACGAGGAATTGTCTTAACAGATTTTATTAGCGAACTCAAAAAAGAAGCAAAACTAGACGCAAACACAGACATAGACACAGACATAGACACGCAAAAAGGTGGAGCTAAAAAATGAGTGCCCTTGAACACCTCTGGGCAGGGTGGCGTCATGCCTATGTTACACGAGCTGGCGCTGGCGACTTTGAGTCTGCCGACAAAATCTTTTCAAACCTAAGTGCAAGCGAACATGCCGACAATGAAACTTTTATTGTTCATAGAGGCAAACACTGTTTTGCCATTTTAAATATCTATCCATATACTTCTGGGCATCTTTTGATTCTCCCCTATCGGGTGGTTGGAGAACTAGAAGATCTTTCCGATGAAGAATTTGATGAACTATTTAAGATTGTAAAAAGTGCTGTTTCGGCGCTTAAATCTGCCTATAGCCCTGCTGGAATAAATATCGGCACTAATCTCGGTAGAGCAGCTGGGGCAGGAATTCCAGAACACCTTCACATTCATTGCCTACCGCGATTTGACGGCGACACTAACTTTATGACGACAGTGGCAAACACTAAAGTTTTACCTGAAGCACTAGATGAAACATGGCGAAAAATAAAGGATGCCTGGCCTACATAAATAAGCCTTCATAAACAATACGACCAAAGACAGCAAACCTAAAGAAAAATGAGTTTGAAAATGTTAAGAAAAAATAAAACTAAAGATACCCCTGAGAACTTAGAAGAAGAAACGCCAGATGTTCTTCCAGACGATTTAAACCCAGACGTCTATGTTGGGCCATACTTATTCCCCAACAACAACCGCCGTAAAATCCCAGGCGCACTTTATCTTTTTCTCGCCATCATTATAATTGCAGTTTGGGCAATAAATCTTAGAGACTCTACTCCACTCACAAACTATGGATTTTTAATCGCCGGCATCGCTCTACTTCTTTTGGGGCTACACCACATCTTCACCGGCTGGGATTTAGAAATCGATGAAAACGAAGCATTTGAAATTGCATCTAATGCTGTGGGATTCGAGGTGGGAAATGCCTCTGCCCAAATGGGATGGAGAGGGTGGGTAAGCCGCCCAACTTGGCGAGTGCTTCTTTTTTCAAATGAACCAGTTGCTAAAAAGAAAGCTCTTGTGCTTATAGACGGTGGGAATGGTAGAGTGCTTGAGTGTCTGGCAAGTGACAACATTTGAAAGAAAAGTAATATTTAGGATAAAGCAATGTTTGACGGAAACTGGCGCAAAGGTGTCGATAAAGTTGTTAACCCAGTTGGATATTGGCTTAACAAATATCTCAAAATAAATGCAAACTACCTTACGTTTTTGGGGTTGGGGCTTTCTGTGGGCTGTATGTATTTTCTATCTCAAGGTAGGTTTTGGATAGCATTTATATTTTTTGTGTTTACAGGTTTAGCCGATTTGTTTGATGGTTCTATAGCAAAAGCTGCTGGCACAATTTCAGTAAGAGGAGCCTTCTTTGACTCTTTAATAGATCGTTTGGCTGATGCCTTAATCTTGGCTGGCATAGCTTGGTATGTCTTAGGTGCAGAAAACCATAGCGATCGATTAGTATTTCTGCCAATAGGCATTGCTTTTGTTATTCAAATCATCTCATACCAGCGAGCTAAGGCAGAATCCTTAAAACTTGAAGCTAAAAGTGGGCTTATGGAAAGAGCTGAACGTTTTTTTGTTCTAGGTTTTGGGATTGTATTCAACCAGTGGTTGATTCAAACTCTCTGGGTTTTTCTTGGCTTAGTCTCTTTAACTGCTATTCAGCGATTTATAAAAATCATGCGACAATCAAAGTTAGCCTCTAAACCAGACTGAATGAAAACTATTATTTTATTTCTTAAAAAGTGATTCTTTTTCGATTGGGAAACTTCGCAATTCGGCTACTGCCTCTTTCGTTCTCGCTATTTATGGCTAAGCTTTTTGGCAAAATCTATGGAAGCTTTCCAACCCAGAGACAACGTTTGGTCAAAAATAACCTAGAGCGAGTGACTGGCAAAACTCCTAGCCAAAAACAAGTTCGCTCTGTGTTTGCTTACTACGGCCAATATTATGTGGATGCCGCAAAAGCTCCTTATCTCAGCCATCAATCTATGGGTGACTCAGTTGAGCTTTCTGGACTTTCAACAATTGAAGATGCTCTTGCCAAGGGTAAAGGCGTAGTCTTGGGAGTCCCGCATTTAGGCAGCTGGGAATGGGGAGGGGCCTGGGTTGGACACCTAACAGGCAGACCGCTTACAGCAATTATGGAAGCACTCCCCTCTCAAAAACTGGTTGACTTTATGGTATCTCACCGAAAAAAGCTAGGCATCAACGCCATTCCAATAGGCCCTAAAGCTGGAAAACAATTAATGAGCGCTTTAAACGACAATCATATAGTGTGCCTTTTATGCGATCGTTTCATTGAAGGCACAGGTGCTGAATTTGAATTTTTTAATGAAAAGACAATGTTGCCTTTGGGTCCTGCCACTCTTGCAATTCGAGCAGAAGTCCCTCTACTTCCTGCTGCAACTTACACAAAGAAAGTCAAACAAGGTTGGCGAACCCGCAGAGTGCATCACGTCGAAATTCGCCCTAGCATAGATATTGAAAGACGAGGCAAATTTAGGCAAGATATTTTGCGTGTCACTAATGAATTGACTAAAGAATTAGAGCAGCTTATAAAACTCGCTCCTGAACAGTGGCACCTAATGTCTCCTAATTGGCCCTCCGATGAAGAAGTAATGAAGAAAGCAAAGCGAAGCGAAAAAAGCAAATGAGAATTGGAATGATTAGCCCATACAGCCTCACCTTGCCAGGTGGCGTTCAAGCACAGATATTTTCTTTGTCAAGAGCGCTAAGGGCAAGGGGAATTGAAGTTAGGATTCTTGGCCCGTGTGATGGTCCTCCTCCAGATACATCTATCACACCTTTAGGAAATAGCCTACCTACTGCATCTAATGGCTCAATCGCCCCCATTGCTACTGACCCTTCAGCAGTGCTTCGAACTATACGGGCGCTTCGTGATGAGCGGTTTGATGTTATCCATCTACACGAACCACTTTGTCCTGGCCCAACCATAACTGCACTAATCACCAAACCAGCTCCTCTAGTTGGAACCTTCCATGCTGCTAGCTCTTCTTCTGTCTATCGCTGGCTAAACCCCATCACAAAACCCCTCGCTCAACAATTAGATGAAAAAATAGCGGTTTCACAGGCGGCAGAAAGATATGCCAAAGATGCAGTTGAAGGAGAGTTCAAGATTTTATTCAATGGCATCGATATTGAGTCATACCAGCAACACGACCCAGTGCCAAACAAGTCGCCCACCATCTTCTTTTTGGGAAGACATGAACCAAGGAAAGGGCTAAAAACTTTAATAGACGCAATGAAAGAATTGCCAGTAGATGTTCGCTTAGAAATTGCAGGCGAAGGTCCAGAAACGCAAGACCTTATTGCACAGACTGCTGAAGATTCTCGCATTCAATGGTTGGGGCACATTTCAACTGAAGATAAAAATGTGCGGCTTAGGAACGCTGACCTTTTCTGCGTGCCTTCCCTTTCTGGAGAATCTTTTGGGGTAGTATTGCTAGAAGCTATGGCTGCTGAGACTCCAATCGTGGCATCAAACATTGAAGGCTATATGGCTGTGGCAAGAAACCATCAAGATGCTGTTCTTGTTCCGCCAAAAGACCCCTCTGCACTAGCCAAGGCGATACTAAAGGTATTGGGCGACACAGAATTCACAAAAAAATTGGTAAAGTCAGCATCTAAACGAGCCAAAGAATATTCCATGGAAAAGCTAGCAGTTGCTTATGAAAAGATTTATGAAGGCTGTATGGGGCCAGCATATAAAGACATTGAACTTCATCCAGTTGGCTAAACATTTATGACAAAAAACAAATTGTATCCACGTTTATTTTGGGTTCTCCCCCCTCTGCCTTTATTTTTGTTGGTGGGAGGAGCAGGTTTTTTTATATCATTAATTTTTGCTGGCAAAATTCTAGTAGCTGGGATTATAGGTATAGCTGCTGGGCTAGTGGCTGTCATTTTCTTTATGACATTTTCAAAGCCACTGATTGCTCGCCGAATTGGATTACGTTCATTGCATCCCAAAAAAGATGTCAGCATTATTTTGAAAATAGAGGCATTGTGTTTAGCTCACGGGCTTATGAAGCCAAAGCTGGCGATTATTGCTTCAAAAAAAATCAATGCGGTTGCCTTTGGGCTAAGAAAAAATAAGTCCACACTTGCTGTGACATACGGCACCCACAAAAATCTAGAGGCTGTAGAAATAGAAAGCGTGTTGGCTCATAAGCTGAGTCGGATACGTTTGGGTATCACCTGTAGAGAAACTTATGTTGTTGCCCTTTTAAAGCTTCCGTTTGGAAATCTCTTTAATGCGCTGTGTCAAAAACTAATTTCTACAAACACTATTTTGGCAGCCGACATTGATGGGGTGAAGCTAACGCTTTATCCACCAGGGCTAATCGCTACATTAACTCAAATGTGTGAACGCACTGAAAGCACAGATGTTGTTGGCACTTTAAGCGCATTTAAGTATTGCAACCAACGTCTTTCGGCATTACGTGAATTTTGGGAAATGTAAATTCTAAAGGGCAGTATTTAACAACCTTTTAATTGGCACCCATAGCTTTGTAAAAATATTTAAGATATAAAGATATTTTAAAATAAAGAGACATTTAAGATATAGAAAAGATGTAAAAGATATAAATATGCCAGATAGCAATTTAGACAGCAATAATTTACCAGCCTCAAAATGGGGTCTAGCAGAAATGTTAAAAGGTGGCGTCATAATGGATGTCGTCACAGCAGACCAGGCAAAGATCGCACAAGATGCTGGTGCTGTTGCCGTGATGGCACTTGAACGGGTGCCAGCCGACATCAGAAAAGATGGAGGGGTTGCTCGAATGAGCGACCCAAAGCTCATCGGTGAAATTCAAGCTGCTGTGTCAATTCCTGTGATGGCAAAGGCAAGAATTGGCCATTTTGCCGAAGCTCAGATTTTAGAGGCATTAGAAGTTGACTATATAGATGAGAGCGAAGTTCTAACCCCCGCTGACGAAAAATATCATATTGATAAAACGAAGTTTAAAATTCCATTTGTGTGTGGCGCCACCAATTTAGGTGAAGCACTTAGGCGAATCAATGAAGGTGCTGCTTTAATACGGTCAAAGGGGGAAGCTGGAACTGGAAATATCGTTCAAGCAACTCGCCACCTTAGAACTATCTTTGGTGAAATCGCTGACTTGAAAGAGAGCCGCTACAAAGAAAAGGCCGTCGAATATCGTGTGCCTGTAGAACTGGTTGAAAAAATAGCTGAAGATGGTCGGCTTCCAGTTCCCCTGTTTTGTGCTGGTGGCATTGCTACGCCTGCTGATGCTTCAATGGTGATGCAATTAGGGGCTGAATCGGTATTTGTTGGCTCAGGAATTTTCAAGAGCGAAGACCCTAAGCAACGGGCAGCTGCCATTGTAGAAGCTACCGCTAACTATGACCGCCCTGACATCGTGGCAAAAGTTTCAACGGGGCTGGGCGAGCCAATGGTTGGCGAAGAAGCTGATGACATTGATGTTCAACTAGAAAACCGAGGATGGTAAGCAATACGCAAAGATGCAGAAAATGCATTTAGGGGTTCTTGCCCTTCAAGGCGCTTTTGGTAAACATAGTGATGTTTTATCTGAGCTCACTGGGGCAAGCCCAGTTTTAGTGAAGCACCCTAGCGATCTTGAAAACTTGACAGCACTATTTTTGCCAGGTGGTGAGACGACCACAATTTCAAAACTGCTTAGAAAAAACTCTCTCATTGACCCCATTGCTAAAAAGCTCAAAGAGGGGCTGGCAGTTTTTGCTACTTGTGCTGGAATGATTCTTTTAGCAACCGATATAGAAGGGGCTGAATATAACAACGCTAATCTAGGTGACGATAACAAAGACAGTGATTCACAAACACACGATACCGTAACTAAAAATAGCCAAGCAGGTTTGAAAGCCATAGACATTTCAGTTCAGCGAAATGCCTATGGGCCACAAATTGAATCATTTGAAGCCGAGCTAGATATTTCATCCGTTGGAATTCCTTCCTTTCACGGCGTGTTTATAAGAAGCCCCATAGTCTCACGTTATGGGAAATCTGTAGAGGTGTTGGCAACTTATAAGGGTTCGCCTGTTTTGTGCCGCCAAGAAAATGTGCTGGCTGCCTCCTTTCATCCCGAACTGACAAGCGACTCTCGTCTTCACCAATACTTTCTAAACAATATCGTTAAAAACAAAAAATCCGCTTAAATTAATTAATATGTCAGGGCATTCCAAATGGTCAACCATAAAGCACAAAAAAGGTGCGAACGACAAACGGCGCGGGAAGCTATTTACAAAGCTCATCAAGCAAATTGAGGTGGCTGCTCGCCAAGGTGGTGGCGATGTAGATGCTAACCCTACACTCCGCACCAGCTATCAAAAGGCTAGGGACAACTCTGTTCCCCTAGACACTATTGAACGAGCGATTAAAAGAGGTACTGGTGAACTTGAAGGGGTTAGCTATGAAGAAAGTTCTTATGAGGGATACGCTGGCGGTGGAATAGCGCTGTTTGTAGAAACCTTAACCGACAACCGAAACCGTACCTCTTCTGAAATAAAAGCGTTGCTAACCAAAAATGGTGGTTCTATGGCTGAACCTGGAGCTGTGGCTTGGCAATTTAAGAAAAAAGGAATGATAATGGTTGGAAATGTAGGTGGCGAGAGCAAAAAAGGTGAAGATGACTTAATGGAAATAGCCCTTGAGGCTGGGGCAGAAGATATTGAAGCAAATGAAGATACCTTCACCATCATCTGTGAACCGTCTGATACAACGAATCTTTTAGAAAGGCTCAAGGCAGAGGAATTTGAAATCTTAAACTCTGAGCTAGCGATGCTTCCCGAACAAACTATTGAAGTTGAAAGCGAAGAGAATGCCAAAGCAATT
>JAHRAM010000148.1 GCA_020027305.1 Acidimicrobiia bacterium
TGCTGGGGCCAAACGGGGCTGGAAAGTCAACCACGTTAAAAACAGCCTGTGGTCAGATTATCCCTACTTCTGGAAATATCTTAATGAACGGAAAAGAAACTAACGGAATACCTCCAGACATATTAGCAAGGGCTGGGGTGTGCTTAATCCCTGAAGGACATAGCATCTTCCCCAATTTGACAGTTGAAGAAAACCTAAGAATGAACACATATACTGGCACAAGCTTTGATGAAATTAAAGAACGTTCCTACATTCAATTTCCTCGCCTAAAAGAACGTTCCAAGCAACGTGCTGGTACGCTTTCGGGTGGAGAGCAGCAAATGTTGGCATTGTCTAGGGCAATATCAACCGACCCTGCACTTTTAATGCTGGACGAACTTTCAATTGGGCTTGCGCCTATTATCGTAGAAGAACTTTATGAGCAAGTGGGAGAATTGGCAAAATCAGGTCTTTCCATCCTAATCGTAGAACAATTTGCCCAATCAGTTTTAGGTGTTGCAGATGTGGCAGCTATAATGCTGCACGGCAAAATTCAAAAAATAGGAGAGCCAGAAGAGATTGCCAAGGAGCTAACCTCAGCATATTTAGGGATTGAATAATTTTTTGAGCAATATTTAAATTTCAACTAAAATTAAAGAAAGGGAAAATCAATGACCGAATCATCAGAACGCCTCAAAGAATTTGAGGAAGAAATAGAAAAAACCAATGTAACTGGTGGACGCACTAATCTTGAGCGTCGCCTGCTTGTTTTAGGAATAGTGCTTGCAATTGGGGGAGTAATTTTAATAGTCGCTGCATTTCTTGTTACAAGAAGTCATGACAGTGGACTTGAAGTAAAGGAGCTAACTGAACTTGACTATGTCAGAATCACTTCACAACAACGTGAGGACTTAGTGATGGGATTAATTGGGATAGGGTTATTATTTTTAGGGTCCCTATTTTATGTAACAAACAAGTTATCTCGCTTCTTCCGCTATTGGCTCATTCGGCTCATCTATGAACACCGAGCCCAGATTGACCGCTTAAAAGAAAATTAACCTCGCGCCTGTTTGGTAGGCGAAAAAATTTTACTAGCTAACCACCCGAAGATTCTTGAACTGACTTCTTGCCCTCTGATATCCAAGGCATCATCTTTCTGAGCTTTTCGCCAACTTCTTCAATTTGATGTTTAGCTTGGGCGGCTTCCATCTTTTCAAAGTTCTTCCTTCCACCGTCTGACTCAGCAATCCATTCTTTGGCAAAATCGCCCGACTGAATTTCCGCCAAAATCTTTTCCATTGACTTCCGCGTTTTGTCATCTACAATTCGGTCTCCCCTAGTCAATGCACCGTATTCTGCCGTGTCAGAAATAGAATAGAGCATTCCACCAATTCCTTGTTCATACATAAGGTCGGCAATGAGCTTCAGTTCGTGAAGACATTCAAAATATGCCACCTCTGGCTGATAGCCTGCTGCTACTAAAGTTTCAAAGCTATTTTGAACGAGCGCCACAAGCCCGCCACACAAAACCACTTGCTCCCCAAACAGATCGGTTTCGCATTCTTCTTTAAAAGTAGATTCAAGCATTCCGCCGATGCCAGCACCGATGCCAGCACCATAAGCCAACACCTTTTGTTTGGCTGAGCCAGTGGCATCTTGCCCAACGGCCACAAGAGCAGGCACCCCTCCACCTTCTACAAAAGTTCGCCTCACTAAGTGCCCTGGCCCTTTAGGGGCAATCATCCCCACATCTAAAGATGGGTCAGGCGTGATACAGTTGAAATGAATATTAAACCCGTGAGCAAAAAGCAAGGTGTCGCCATGTTTCATATTTTCTGCAATTTGTTCTTCATAGATTTTCTTTTGCTCGGTGTCTGGGCAAAGCATCATAACGATGTCTGCTTCCTTTGCTGCAGTTGCCATATCGGTGACAGCTAGCCCCTCTTCTTGTGCCTTGGCCTTTGAATTGGAACCCTCACGAAGCCCTACCCTAACATCAATGCCTGAGTCTCTCAGATTGAGAGCGTGGGCGTGCCCTTGTGAGCCGTAACCTAAGATGGCAACTTTTTTGCCATCAATCGCACCTGGCTCAACATCTTTTTGATAATAAATTTCCATTTGTATTTGCTCCTATTTTCTTTTTGCGGATTGGCTTATTATTTTTTCAAAAATTTGCGTTTTATATCTTTATACATCTTTACGCTTTATATTTTTGGTCT
>JAHRAM010000193.1 GCA_020027305.1 Acidimicrobiia bacterium
CTCAGGCACTTGTTCTTTCAGCGCTTTTATAACCGATATATAATAATCGCCATCAAAATCTGGGTGGATTCCCCCCTGAAGACAAACCTCAGTTGCCCCTAAATCAGAGGCTTCTTTTGCACGGCTGGCGATTTCATCAAGTGACAGCAAATACGGGTTGCCTCTAAGGTTCAAAGAAAGGGGGCCTTTTGAAAATCCACAAAACTTACATTTGAAAGTGCAGACATTTGTATAGTTAATATTTCGATTGAATACCCATGTAATATCTTCACCAACAATTTCTTTTCTCATTTGGTCTGCCATTTCAAATACTGCTTCCATATCTCTTCCACGGGCTGAAAATAAATGACATATTTCTGCCTCATAAGGCTCTTGCCCCATTTGAATTCCTTCCAAAACTTCTTTAACTGCTCCGCTGAGTTCTGTGTTTTTCACATTGGAATTTTCCTTCTCCGCTTTTTTAATAAGCAGGGGAGGCTCAACTGAAGCACCTGAATACCAATCATGCCCAAGTGGCTCTCTTGCCAAACCTTCGGCATCTGATAAATCCATCACGGGAAAGTGAAGTGTATCATCTAGCCATTTTTCAGGCTCCTTAGCAAATTCTGGATACACAGTTAGGCGGGGAGCAAGACTAAACCCACTTTCGTGAGTTCTGGCTTTTAATAAATCAAGTTCAGGCCACGGTTTTTCTGGATTCACAAAATCAGGAGTAACTGGAGACACCCCACCCCAGTCATCAATGCCAGCTATAAGAAGTTCTTGAAAATCTTCAGATAGGTTGGGTGGGGCTTGTAGATGGATTTCCCCTGGCAATATTTGCCTTGCCACTGCAATAGTTTCTAAAAAGTCGTTTTTATCACAGGGTGGGTGTTTATGCATTGAGGTTCCCTTCTTTGGCAAGAAATTTTGAACAATGACTTCTTGGATGTGCCCGTATTTTTCATGAGATGAAGCAATGGCTTCTAATGCCTCAACAGTATCTTGCTTGGTCTCCCCAATGCCAACAAGAATGCCAGTCGTGAATGGAATGGAGAGCTTTCCGGCTGCCTCAAGAGTTGTCAATCTTCGCTCAGGCGTTTTATCTGGGGAATTTTTGTGACACTCTAGATTAGGGTTTAAGCTCTCAAGCATCATTCCTTGGCTAGCAGATGTCTTTTTCATAAGCGCCAGTTCATCTTGGTGTAAGGCACCAGCATTTGAATGGGGGAGAAGTCCAGTTTGTCGTAGAACTTCCCCTGAAACAAATGACAAATATTCAATGGTTGAGTTAAAACCATTTTCATTAAGCCACTCACGAGCAACTGGATAACGTTCTTCGGGGCGCTCACCTAATGTAAATAAAGCTTCAGTGCAACCTTGCTTTGCTCCTGCCATTGCTACAGATAAGACCTCATCTAGGGTGAGATAAGGCGATGAAATCCGTGCAGGTGGCTCAGCAAAAGTGCAGTATCCACACCTGTCTAAACACAATTTGGTGAGCGGAATAAAAACCTTAGGCGAAAAAGTGATGCGGTTTCCGTGAAAAGCCTCACGTTTTTTTTGCGCGTCATTAAATAGGATTGAAAGCCGTCTATCCATAGCTTTAAGATTTGGTTTGATTAACTAATAAGGTTTTAAGTTTAAATTTCTCTTTAGGTTGAAGTATTTAACTTTCTAGCTCAGCTTTTTGGGTATCCAATGTAGTCAGGGCTTCTTCATAAGATTTAGCAAAAGCAGACACACCCTCTTCTTCTAATGTAGCTGAGACATCGTCCATATTTATTCCCACTTTTTCAAGTTGGCTTAAGATTTCTTTATGCGAGTTTGGTTGTGCATCTACAGTTCTTTCAAGTGTGCCGTGGTCTAAGAAAGCTGAAAGAGAATCTTCTGGCATAGTGCTTACAGTATCTGGACCAATTAAGGTGTCTATATATAATGTGTCTGAATAATCTGGGTTCTTAGTAGAGACAGATGCCCAGAGTGGGCGCTGTAGGTTGGCGCCAACTTCTGCCAACTTTTGAAATCGCTCACCCTCAAATTCATTTAAGAAAAGCTGATAAGCAGCTTGAGCTTGAGCCACTGCTGCTTTACCTCTAAGTGAAAGGGCGTCTTCAGTATTGATAGCTTCCAAACGGCGGTCTACTTCTGTATCAACCCGAGAAACAAAAAATGAGGCAACTGAATGAACATTTGCCAGTTTAGATTTATCAGTTTCTGCCAACCGTTCTAACCCAGAAATATAAGCGGTCATTACTTCGCTATACCTTTTAAGTGAAAAAATGAGGGTGACATTAATATTTATTCCACGCGCAACCAAATCTTCAATTGCAGCTATTCCAGCTTGTGTAGCTGGCACCTTTATATAGAGGTTTGGGGCGTCAATTCTTTTATGAAGTTCAAGGGCTGCCTCAATAGTGGCATCAGCATCATTTGCCATAAGAGGCGACACCTCAACTGATACATACCCATCTAACCCATTTGACTCTACAAAAATAGGGTGGAGCATTTGAAGGGCAGAACGAATGTCATTCATCACAAGCTGCCAATAAATGTGTTCTGTAGAGGTCTCTGACTTCAACTCTAACAATTCTTCGTCATAAGCTGACTTGTCTGACATTGCTTTTGCAAATATTGTGGGGTTAGAAGTGATGCCGCGGCATCCATTTTCAATCCACTTCTCAAGTTCGCCCGACTCAATCCAATCACGGCGTAAGTTATCAAGCCACGGGCTTTGCCCATGCTCACTATAAAGACGTTTTAAATTATTTTCTGACATATTAAGTTTTTACTTTCCTACAATATATTTTTACTTATTTTTCATTTTGCTTATATTTATTTGTGCGAAATATTCACATTTTATTTGTGCCCAGACAAAAGGCTGACTGCTCGCTCACATATATTAGAAATATTAATGCCTAATTTTTCCATTACCTCAGCACCAGGGGCAGATGCCCCAAAACGATTGATTCCAATACAATCATCTGCCAATTTATGCCAACCAAAATCAGTGCCAGCTTCTATTGAAACACGAGGGACAGGCTTTAGAACCGATTGTTGATATTTCTCAGGCTGATTAAAAAACAACTCAAAAGATGGAACTGAAACTACATCTGCCAAAATATTTTTTTCGGCCAGTTCTTTAGCTGCCATATAAGCTAGTTGAACTTCACTTCCAGAAGCCAGCAGTTGAATATCAGGTTCGCCATCTGGCTGGCTCAAAAGATAAGCACCTTTTTTAACTTCCTCAGGTTTTGTTTCAGCTAAGGTTTCCACATTTTGGCGCGTCAAGATAAGTGCCACTGGGCCATCACATTCAAGTGCACAAATCCAAGCTCCAACAGTTTCTTTAGCATCTGCCGGGCGAATCACTGTGAGTTCTGGGATAGCACGGAGGCTGGCAATTTGTTCTATGGGTTGATGAGTGGGGCCATCTTCTCCAACCCCTACCGAATCATGAGTGAAAACAAAAATAGCTTTAGAGTTAGAAAGGGCAGCAAGGCGAATAGCTGGCCGCATATAGTCGCTGAACACTAAAAATGTTCCTCCAACTGGAATTATTCCACCGTGGCAAGCCATCCCAACCATAAGCGATCCCATTGCATGCTCTCTTACCCCAAAATAAATTTGGCGACCAGTTGGGTTGCTTTTTTCAAATGAACTGTCAGAAATTTTAGTGCCAGTATTTCCTGTCAGGTCGGCTCCTCCCGCTAATATTTGTGGAAATTCATCAGAAAGAATTTTTAAGCACTCACCTGATGCACTTCTGGTTGCAACAGCTTTGCCAACTTCGTATGCAGGCATTTTTTTCGACATTTTATTTAATGCTTGTGAGTCGCTCAAGCTCGCAGCAAAAATCTCTTGAACTTCCTTGGGGGAATTTTTAAATTGCTCTTCCCATTCAATTCTTTTTTGTGAGCCATAGCTTACGGCATCATTGCTTTCAACATCATGACCGCCTGCTGCACGATAAAAATTAAGCACCTCATCTGGCACAAAAAAGATTTCGCCTTCGGGAAGCCCCATTGCTTTTTTGGTGGCAGCGATTTCTTCATCAAAAAGTGCATAGCCGTGGGCAGCTGGGTTGTCTGTTAGGTCGGGGGAGGGATGAGCGATATGAGTTTGAACAACAATTAGGCAAGGAGCATCAGTTTGGTTCTTTGCATCTTCAATAGCTCTAGAAAGTGTCTCTGTATCTTCGCCTGCTTCGCCTAGGTTGGTTACATCCCAACCATACGATTCAAAACGTTTTACAGGATCATCTGATAGCCAAGCATCTGTTGTTCCATCAATAGAGATTCGATTGTCGTCATATATGTAGATAAGTTTTTCAAGCCCCAGATGGCCGGCCAGAGAAGCTGCCTCATGGCTCACGCCTTCTGCTAAATCCCCATCACTACAAATAGCAAAAACAAAATGGTCACATATTTCACTGCCAAAGCGGGCTCGCAACGACTTTTCTGCAATTGCCATTCCAACGCCATTTGCAAATCCTTGCCCCAGCGGGCCAGTGGTGACTTCCACCCCTGCTGTATGGCTTCTTTCTGGGTGTCCGGGCGTAAGGCTGTCAAACTGGCGAAAATCTTTTAGGTCGTCAAGCGTCAACCCATAGCCTGTTAAGTAAAGCATTGCATATTGCAAAATAGAAGCATGCCCAGCGCTCAAAATAAAGCGGTCGCGGTCTGGCCAGTCAGGGTTTTTAGCGTCATATTTCATAGACTCCGTCCACAAGACATGTGCCAATGGAGCAAGTGCCATAGCAGTTCCCTGATGCCCCGACTTAGCTTTGTGAGGAGCATCCATCGCTAGGCCACGAATAACGTTGATACATAGCTCAGGGCTGGGTAGGTTTTGTGGTTTTGACTTTGGCATATTTATATTTTTAATGTTGTTCTAATATCAATATGCTAATTGATTTTTACTTTTGCCTGCTGAATTGATTTGGAAACTTGCTTGCATAATTTGTATTTTTCAATATTTAAAGTTTGCCCTTTTGTTCGTTTAGAATTTGAGTTAAACAATTAAAACAATGTTGCAAAAAATCTGGGATTACATTTTAATATTCATAACCCCTCTAGTGCTTCTTGCAGTTGGTGTTTTTGGCTTGGTTGCCTACAGACAAAGCAGTGGAGTCGATTTTCCAAATAGCCATGATGGAGTTTTGTTAGCTAGTGACGATTATTTAGCAAATTCAAATCGTTTGGCCGAACCAACTATTCAATATTTTCTTTCACAGAATTCTCAACTTAAAGGCATAGAAGAAATTAGCTACCAGAAATATCTGGCATTGAGAAATGAATTGGCAAAGGCTAGTCAAGCCCTTCCACCTTCTAGTTGTCTAGTGGTAAAGCAAGGCGATGTGAATTTATATTCACACAATGCACAAATTGGGCTTGTGCCAGCTTCAGGGCAAAAACTTTTACTAGCTCTTTCAGCGCTTATAGTGTTAGGCCCCGACTACACATATACCACCCAAGTTCGCGCAGTAAATGAACCAGTTAACGGGCGGCTGGCTGGCAATTTATTTTTAGTTGGTGGGGGCGACCCGTTTTTGTGGACTGATGACTATTTTGAATTTCAGATGGGCGACCAAGAAGAGATTAAATACAGTAGCTTAAATGAGCTGGCGAACCAATTAATTGATGCAGGGTTATTTTCAATTAGTGGCGCAGTTGTCGGTGTGGAAAATCGCTATGATGAAGCACGTTATCCGCCCGCTTGGCCAATTGGGTTTAGAAACTCTAATATCAGTGGCCCATTGAGTGCTTTAATTGCAAATCAGGGATTTGAACTTCAAGTTGTCGAACCTGAAGAACCTGAAGAGATAACACCTGAGGGCAACAATGAATCAGACAATGTCATTGAAAATGATGATGTTGAAAATACCGTTGAAAATGATGGCGTCAATGATGACGCTGAAAATATCGCTGAAAATGCTGTTGAAAATGATGGCGTTGAAAATGATGGTGTTAATGATGGCGCTAACAATGTAATTGAAAATGATGGTGTTAATGATGGCGCTGACAATGTAATTGAAAATACTGCTGAAAATGATGACACTGAAATTGTTGAACCCGAACGTGAATGGGGTCCCGCATTTAATTCTGCCATTAGCGCTGCCACTATCTTTGACGACTTGCTTGAGGCAAAGTCAGTGCGAATTCCATTTTCACCTTTTACCTCAACCAACTTTCCCTCAATTGTCTTAGCTGAGATTGAATCTCCTCCACTTAGTGACCTGCTCAAAAACCTGCTTAGCACCAGCGATAACACTGCCGCAGAATTAGTTTTAAAAGAGATGGGCTTTAAATCTAAAGGTGTTGGCAGCACTCAAGCTGGCATTGAGGCAATGGTAGATGCGTTGGTAGAAGCAGGTATTTATTCCACGCGACCCTCTGTTTTGCCAAGTGATGGATCTGGCGTTTCGCAATCTACACGAACAACCTGTATGGAACTAATGAAAGTTTTAGAGTATTCCAACCAAAACGTTATAAACCCGAACAACCGAGAAAACTCTGAGCCAAATTTCAACCAAAACCCTTTAATTGAAAAACTCTCTATTCCTAGTAAGCGAGGAACTCTGCTCAATTTCAGCCCCACAGAAGAAGTCAACGGCAGGGTATCTGCAAAAACTGGTACTTGGGAAGGTGTAGCCTCTCTGACTGGATTTGTCTCAGCCACTCCGATAGATTCTTCAACAAGAATTCTTGGCAATAAAAACCTGCTCAGGTTTTCTTACATTTCAAATGATACGCTGTCAACTTCGCTGTCTAAGTCGCAACGCCAAATTTTAGAAGAAAATATCGTAAGTGCAATGCTTAGGTATCTTGAATAAAATTTAGGCGTCTTGAGTAAAACACAACATATGGGCAAACGTTCCACTGCTTTTCAATTGCAACAATGTCATTATTGGCAATTACATTGTTAAAATGACATTATTAAGGGCTTAGAAATAAAGACTTAAAGAACTGGCAAAGCAGAAAAGCTAAAAACATCATTCACTAGCCCAACCAATATATTCAAAAGCGCTAACAAATATAATGAAAAAGAAAAAAAACCAAAGCCCTATAAACGATTTATATAAATTGGTTGTTGACTATTTTAAGCAAGAAACCGCTCAGCCCTTTAAAGATTTATTTGGATGGGCATTATTTGGACTGCTTGGTTCTTTGCTGATTGCAATTGGATTTAGTTTTATAGTGGTAGGCGTAATTCGCTTGCTTCAAAATGAAACTGGTTCAGTATTTCAAGGAAATTTTAGTTGGGCTCCATATCTTATTTCTATTGTTGGTTTGCTAGTGCTGAGCTTTATAAGTTTCAAGTTTGTGCAAAAAAAGACAACCAAAAAAGAAAAAGCATAGAAAGATTTGTAAATAGGCGAAATAGAAAAAAGCAAAAAAAGAAAAAACAAAACAAGAATATGAAATCAAAAAACAAACGGAAGGTAGTATCAGCCACATGAACAAAATAGAAAACAAAACAGAAAGCGAAACAAAAGGCAAAATAACAAAAGCAGATATTGCTGAACAAATCCGATTGTTGCTCGGAAAGCGCACACCAAAAGATTTTGCAAGAAATAGTCTTCGCCTAATTTTTGCAGGGTTCGGCTTAATTGGGTCAGTGGCATATATGCTTGGAAAAATCAAAGGGCGACGTAGCCAAACATTCGTTGAGATTAGACGTTTATAAAATATACGACTAAACATCTTTAAAAACTAGATGCGATATAAACATACTCTTGTCAGATTTTTACTAAGCGGGCTTTTCCGCTCGCTTGTCAAAAAAACTTTTAAGTCTGCTACGAGTTTTCGAACTGCACTTCGGCCTGGTGAAAAAATTATCATCTACACCAAGCGAAAGGATGATGGAGGAAACAATTCGCTTTAAAGAAGGTCAGCTTGTCTTACTAACTGACCGAAAAGAAAGAAGGCAACTCCTCCGCCTAGAAGCAGGGAAAAAATTTCATACCCATATGGGTGATGTTGCCCACAACCAAATAATTGATGAGCTTTATGGCACAGAAATCACAACTGATAAAGGCGGTATTTTTACACTCTTTGAGCCAACACTTGGCGACTATATATTAGAAATGAAGAGAGGGGCACAGGTCATTTATCCAAAAGACCTTGGGCCGATTTTATTTTTAGCAAATATCTCACCAGATATGCTTGTTTTTGAATCAGGGGTTGGGTCAGGAGCCTTATCGCTGGCTCTGCTCCAAGCAGGGGCGAAAGTGGTTGGCTATGAAATTCGAGATGACCACCTCAAGCAAGCCAAACAAAACATCATTGGCTTTGTGGGCGAAGAGATGTTTGAAAAAAACTATCAGCTTGAGTGTAAAAATGCTTATGAGGGCGTTGAAAGCCCTAAAACACAATTTGGCAAACAATTTGATTGCGCTCTTTTAGATTTACCTGAACCTTGGCAAGCATTGCCTCACTTAGCAAGCTCAGTAAAAATAGGTGGCATTGTTTTAGCGTATACCCCTTCAATTACACAAGCCTCTAATTTTGTGGAAGAAGCTAGAGGGCACAAATTTTTTGGGATTGAAACATTAGAGGTGATTAACAGAAACTGGCATATCAAAGGAAAGGCAATTCGCCCCGCACATAAAACTCCTGACCACACGGGATTTCTTACATATTGTCGAATTCCCAATTTAAAACACCGTTAAATTAGAAGGTTTAAATTCAAGGTTGCCTGTTTTTTTGCCCTAATGCCCTCTAAACTATCTTTAGCCGTCTTTTTTCAGAGGCAAAATTTTTAAGAGATTTTAATGAATGGGCTTGACTACATAATAATCGGACTGCTCTTGGTTGGAGCCTTTTTTGGTTTTAGACGTGGGCTTTTATCACGAATTTTTACATGGGGGGGTATATTGGTTGGCTACATAGTTTCACCATTCATTGCACCTTATTTTGCCGAATGGATTAGCAATGCACCCTTTGGCCAGTTTATAGCTGGCACAGCATCTATTATTTTGTGTGTGTTTTTGTTTGCCATTATTGGCACCATCTTAGGAAAGATTTTTGGGTTTGTGCTCCCGCCCCCATTAAAGTTGTTTAACAAAGTTGGCGGAGCAGTTATTGGAATTTTAGTGTTGCTGGTTCCTGCTTGGTATATTCTTCCGCTCATGAAATCAGCAGGTGGCACCCCTCAAGAGTGGGAAGAAGGTTCTACAATTGCCAACATATTAGAAAAAATTCCAGATGCTCCCATCAGCAAATTAAAAGATACGATTTCAACAAGTAAGTCAAAAGCCGATACTGCAAGAAATACTTTTTCTAATTTTGGCAATTTAGGAAATCTGGGCGATTTAGGCGATTTAGGCGATTTATCAAACTTAGAAAACAATTCTGGCGGAACTAATCTGACTATTCCCGATGGTGTTGGGGGGCTAGGCGATTTGGGGGGTCTAAGTATTCCCGATAACTTAAGCAACCCAGATGATCCTTCAAAATCAGAGTAGGTTGAGTTAACAACAACTAAGTCTTTGAGAGTTAGCGTTTTTCCACTCGGAAATAAGCAATATTAAGACTAAGTAACACTAGAAGCAAGGTCAATTAAAAACGCGCTGTTTAATTTAATTAATTAATCTGTTTAATTTAATTAATTAATCTAGTTAATTAATCTAGCTCAATGAAGATGCACTCACCAGGGCACTCTTCAGCTGATTCCACCACCGCTGCCTGTAAGTCTTCATTTTCAGCAACAGCTGCAACACCTTTTACCCCGCCTGGATCGCTATATACTTTATCGCCCTCTTTAACATAGGCAAGCCCATCATCTAGCAAGGTGAAAACATCAGGGGCAATTTCTTCACAGAGTCCATCACCTGTGCATAGGTCTTGGTCTATCCAAACTTTCATTCCCATAGTTGATAGCCTTTTTGTTGTTGCGCTTTCTTGATTGATAATTGATCTTGGGGGGTTTGTAATTTTTTATTTTTCGGTGTTATTTTTTCGCTGTTTTTTGAATACTTTTTAAATATTTTTTATATTGTGCCTTAAGTATTATAATACATCATTTTTATTAAATTGTAGCAATATAAAATATTTTTTGGTGTATTTTTATTTTAAATTTTAGAAGAGATACCAAGCAATTTTAAACTTATAAATTTTAATTGTAAAAATTTTTGAACGATAGTGTAAATTTTGAATTTTTCACCAATTTTGTG
>JAHRAM010000006.1 GCA_020027305.1 Acidimicrobiia bacterium
TAATTTTTCTTAATTGTTATGATTAATTTTTCTTAATTGTTTTGATTAATTTTTCTTAATTGTTGTGATTAATTTTTCTTAATTGTTTTGATTAATTTTTCTTAATTGTTGTGATTAATTTTTCTTAATTGTTGTGATTAATTTTTAATGTTAATAATGTTAATTTCTGATGAATACGATTTGCGCTCCTACTCTTATTTTATTTTGCTAACCGCTTCAGGCAAAATAGTTTAAGAAGTTGCGCTATTCTTTTATCCCAGTTAAATCTATTCCTCCTCCTCAAATAAAATGAAGGGCAGAAATTAGCACTAAAAAACAGTGAGCTAAGAAACCGCTAACTGAAAAATCGCCAACTGAAAAATTGGCAACTGAGAAACCGCTAATGGAAAAATTGGCAACTGAAAAATCGCCAAATTCACGATTTGCTAAACTCCTATATATAAGGTCAAAAATTTCCAGCTCCCAACATACAAACGCAAAAGCAAGCAACGTCAATATAAAATATAAAACCCACAAACAATAACACAACTTCCAAAAAAAGAAAAGCAACAAATAAAAATAAATATGCCAGATAGCACAGACAACCTCTTACTCAACCAAGATGGCGGCACCTTATGGGTTCGCCTAAACCGCCCTGATGCCAAAAACGGCATTACCGATGCGATGAGGCTAGAGCTGATTGAAGTCTTTAATGACGCCGACCGAGATTCATCTGTGCGAGCCATAGTTGTCACTGGCGAAGGAAAGGCGTTTTGCTCGGGGGCTGACCTTTCAGATTCCAAGCCCCTACAAACTGGTGGGCTGCTGATGGAATATCGGGGGCTGACCGATGGCTACCGCGAGCTTTTCAAAACCTATTGGGAGCTTCGCACCCCAGTGGTGTCGGCAGTCAATGGAACTGTGGCGGGCGTGGGATGGATGCTTGCGCTTTTGGCAGATATGGTTGTGGCAGCAAAAGACGCTCGCTGGATTCATGTGTTTGCCTCTCGTGGAATGGCTCCTCACGCGGGCGACCCATATTTCCTCCGCCGAGTTATCCCCTTCCACATTTTGAATGAGATTTATATGATGCGAGAGCGCTATGTTTCACAAGACCTTCACAAGTGGGGGTGCGTGAACCGACTGGTTGAGCCAGACGAGGTGGAATCCACCGCCAAAGAAATCACCGACCGCCTAGCAACTGGTCCAACACGAAGTTTGGGTGAGGGCAAGCAACTTTATCGCAGCTCGCTAGATTCTGATATGTTGACCGCCTTCAAAGATGAGGACTCTTCTCTGGCGTTGCTTTCAGAAACCACAGACCGAAAAGAGGGCGTAGCTTCGCTAATGGAGGGAAGGGAGCCAGATTTCAAGGGCAACTAAGATTATTGTCAGAAGCATTTTCAAAAATGTGATGCGACCAATAATAGGATGCAACCAACAATAGACAGACAGGCACAAAAATAAACACCTGAAACAAACGCAAACGAGAAACGACAACCCTAAAAGACAAACGCAAAAAATATAAAAAGAGAAAGAAAGGAAAACAAAATGCCAATCAACCCAGACGCCGTAGGAACCGTATCTGAACCTGCAGAATCCTCATGGGATTCATCTGACTGCCTGCTCTATGCCTTAGGGGTTGGGGCAGGAATAACCGACCCAACTGGTTTTGAGTTGGAGTTCACAACCGAAAACACAAAAGACACCGAGCAAAAGGCGCTCCCCACAAACTGCGTGGTGCTGGGCGGCGGGCTGGCTGATGGAGGTTTGATGGAAGCCTTGGGCGATTTCAATTCTGCAATGCTGGTTCACGGCGAACAAGGAATAACTCTTCACAAGCCTCTGCCCGTGGCAGCCACAGTGAAAAGCACTGGGAAAATCGCTGGCATTTATGACAAGGGCAAAGCAGCGCTTGTGATTTTAGAAAGCACCGCTGTTGATGTGACAGACGACCAGCCAATCTTCACAAACAAAGTTTCGCTCTTTTTGCGGGATGAAGGTGGTTTTGGCGGAGAGCGCGGGCCTGCCGAACAGGAAGAAAAGAAGGAACGCCCCGACCGAGACCCAGATGATGTGGTTTCATATACCACCCGCACAGACCAAGCACTGCTCTATCGCTTGAATGGGGATAGAAATCCGCTTCACACTGACCCATCATTTTCTGCAATGGGAGGATTCGAGACACCCATTTTGCACGGGCTATGCACTTATGGTTTCACTGGGCGTGGGCTTGTGCATTCAGTTTGTGACGGTGACCCTCACCGCTTTTTGTCAATGGATGCTCGGTTTTCTTCGCCTGTTATTCCTGGCGAAACTTTAGACATCAAAGTATGGAAAGAAGACGGCGATGGAGTCGGAGAGGCATTTTTCCAAACCTGTGTCGGCGACCGCGTGGTTATTGATAACGGCTATATGACTTTTAAATAGAAGTTAAGGTAGGGCTACGTGAAGCAACTAACTGGTCAATCTAGTAATTCCTAACACCAAAGACTGATAAACTATAAAAAGTTTTAGAAAGCTATGAGCGCGCAAACTGACAGATCCGTATTAAAACGATGGGGTGGCTTTTCGGGTATGGTGATTGGACTTTTTCTCAGTTGGGGAGCAATAGAAATAATGTCTAACATTGCTACATATACGGACCGTTACGGAATTCAAGAGATCCGCTCATGGGGGCCGCCATTGTCGGCCATTATCTCTGTAACAATAACTGTTGGGTGTATTCTTGCGGGTATCACAATAGGAGAAAAAATCGATGACACAAAAAAAATAATGTATGAAGAGTATCAAGAAAGATACCCAGATGAAACCTAAAGCTCAAATTGCACTTATAAAATATAACCGTAATTCAAATATCTCATTAAATTAATGGCAAAACAAAATATGTTATTTGCCTAAGTGCTCTACCCTCAATTCTTTTAATTGCTTTGTGCCGTTTTTGACGTAAGAATTGCTCCAGCCATCAATTCTGTATGTATTAAATACTTTTACTTTTAACGCAGCACTATTCAAGCTCCACAAACCAGAATATTTTTTATTTGTTTTTTCGTTCACCAAATTGTCTAAGTAGCCTTCATTTCCGTTAGCTATTTTTGCTGTCCCGTGTAGCCTGCCATCAACTCCTGACTTAAACTGAACCTCTTCGCCTGCTGCCAGAGCCCCTATTTCTACCAGTTTGGCCAACCTTTTATTTTTTGTTCCATTTTTATCACCCACTGGCGCATCGGGTTTCCTATTAGATAGCTTCTTTTTCTTTTTTGGCTTCACTCCATCGCGCAAATCAAGCAACTTTTCACCCTCGCTTGTGAAAGTGTGCTTTAGTGCATAAATTGTATCCCGTTTAACAACAGACTTAGCTGCTTGATTCAAATTTTCATAAACCCCATCAATTTCTTGCCATTGGGCATCTTCACCTTCACGAGTTTCAATTACATGAATTAGGCCATCGTCCAGAATTTTTGCGTTCCCCTCTCTATAAACTTTATCGTTCCCATACCCCTTTATAACAATATTTTGTTCAACATGTAAAACACCATCCTTAACAAGGTCAGCAAGATTACGATTCTTTTTCTTCGTATCAGGGTAGCTACTGGGGGCTTTTACAATCTTTTCACTGAAAACAATATCATTATTGGGGGACAAAATGCCAATCGTCCGAAGTAAGCCCAGTACCATTTTTTCGCACTCCTTAACATAATCTCGTTCGTTATCAAAAAGGGCAACAGGTTTCAGTGATTTGTCATTAGTTATATTCAGTTTTACCTCATCCTCTATTTTCCGTAGGCTCTCCCAAATGTAGTACTCCAAAGCTTTCGCTTGCTGAAAATTTAAATCCCTATACTGACTATAAATCGCAATTACAATTTGCCAACCCTCTATCCCTGATGGTGGACTAGACATGTGGCGTCTAATACGGCTCTCCAAACCTCCTTGTGTTGTTTCTCCAACATAAACTTTTTTTATTTCATTTTTCTTATTTTCACACAATACATATACCCCTTGCACATCTATGTTTTCTGGTATTGCCTTTGAGCCATAATCTCTATAGATTATTGAAAGCGAAGGAGCATTCTCTATATCGCTATCATGAACCGATACATCCACATACCCCAACTCATTAAATTCAGAGACAAACTTTGTATACGACATAAAACAAATTCTATTAAGAAATCGGCTTTCTTAACAATTTGTGAAAAATTAGTTGAAAATAATTGCGCTTTATAAAAATTTCAAAAATTGGTCGCCCAAGCCCTAATTTAAAGGCTTGGTGGGGGTGAATTTTATGGGCATGGATTCGGGCCCGACTATGAAATTGGATGAGCGGAATGGTAAGTCCTCTTTGTTGTTTAGCTCAATGTCTGGCAACCTTTCAAACAACCGCTGGAACATTATTTTCAACTCCAGCCGAGCAAGTGATGCCCCCAAGCAAAAGTGCGTTCCGAACCCAAACGCTAAATGTGGGTTTGGCTCACGTTCAATGTCAAACTTGAATGGCTCATCAAAAACTTCCTCATCCCTATTGGCAGAAGGATACATCAATATCAACTGCTCGCCCTCTTGGATAGTTTGCCCTCTAATTTCAACCTCTTTTGTGGCAGTACGAGCCATATTTTTTATAGGCGTAACCCAACGCAAGATTTCTTCCACGGCTCTCACCATATAGTCTTCATTGCCATAATTTTTCGCCAGCTTCTCTCGCTGGTCTGGGTGCTCAATGAGTGCCAGCATTCCACCAGTTATGACATGCCTTGAGGTTTCATCTCCCCCAATCAAAATCAAAAGCGCCTCTTGAATTAGCGACTCATCATCTAGCTTCTCGCCATCTATTTCGGCATAACACAAAATGCTAACTAGGGTGTCGTCTTCTGGTTTTTCCCTACACTCCTTGATTTTTTCAAGCTGGAACTCACGAAACGCGATGCCAGCCATCATTGCTTTTTCCATCGCCTCAGGGTCGTTCACAGTGGTTCCCCTAATCATATCGTCTGACCATTCCAGCAAATCATCATAGGAACTTCTGGGAAACCCAAGCATATTGCCAATCAAAATGAGCGGGAGTGGGGCTGCTATATCCCAAACAAAATCGCACTCCCCCTTTTCACAAACTCGGTCAATCAGCTCATCACAAATTGCAGTTATTTCGCCAGCTTTGTCTTGAACCCGATTTGGGGTAAAACCCTTATTGACTATACGGCGATGGCGGAGATGGTCGGGGTCGTCCATTGAAATCATCATCGGCATATGGTCGCCGTGCGGGCGAGGCGCCCGATAGCTTGAAAAAGTCTTGGCGTCTTTTTCGATTTCTAAAATATCGTCATAGCGAAATATGCCCCAAATCTCTGAATTCGCATCCCAATAAACAGGAGCATTTTGGCGCATCCATGTCCAATCATCGTGTGGCTCAGTTGAATACCACTTGCCATCAAGAAAATTAATGTCTTCTTTAACTGGATGCTCTGCGATAGCCATATATTATTAAGTCTTTTGATTAGATGGAATTTACTACTTTTGCTATTTCTTACTTTCTATTGCCATATTAAGCATTTTTAATTCGTTCAGTATCTGTTTTAGCAGAATTACCGTTTCTGCTTGATGGTCAGCATCTCTTTTTTGCCCTTCTTGGATTGCCTTATTGGTATTCCATTGCTTTATGCCTCCAGCTACTCCCATTGCTTGCTCTCCTTAACCTATAAATTTTTATATTAATTATAGAATAGCCGATATTTTCGCCTGAATTAAGGCAGGACGATAATTATCTATGAATTCAATTATCTACGAATTAATTGTTACATATTTTCCGCCTCAAAATTTTGTAGCCACTCTTTTCGGCTGGTTCCCCCACCATATTTTCCAATCGCCCCAGTGGATGGAACAACCCTGTGGCATGGAACCACAATGCCAATCGGGTTAGTAGCCATAGCAGTTCCAACTGCTCTAGCTGCCCTTGGACTTTTGGTTCGCTTGGCAAGTTCTCCATAAGAAATCGTTTTGCCATATCCAACTTTGGCACATTGCTTTCTAGCTTTATGATAAAAGCTGCTGGAATTGCGCGTGCCATTACTAGCACTATTTGAACCAGCGCCATTTAAACCTTTAGAGTCTGTGCCAAGGTCTAACGGGATATCCCATTGTTTTCGCTTGCCAGAAAAATATTCCGCCATCTGCTGTTTGACTTTTTTCATCAACTGCTTTGTTTGTTGGCTTCCTGATTGCGCCTCTTTAAAGCCTTTCGGTTTTGTGAAACTAACACCTGCCAACCCTTGCTCGGTACAAGTTAAATATATCTTGCCGATTGGGCTTTCAAATGTGGCAAAGCCTTTTTGCTTTTCAACTTTATTTTTTGTTTCGGTTTTCATTTGTTCTCCATTTCGCTCGTTGCTATTTCTTTGCTATTTCTTCTTTTCTATTTCTTTGCTATTTCTTCTTTGCTATTTCTAATTTGCTTATTTTTGTTTCGCTATGTATTTATTGTGTTTATTTTCTCAGTTGTATTTTTGACTAGGTTTTATTTTTTGTTGTGTCATATTCTTAAACTTAGTATGGGGGTATGACAAAATTTGCAAAAACAGGCACGAAAATAATTTGAGAAAAATATGACAAACAACACAAACAAAGAAATGACTCCCGTCAGCGACTGGCTGACAAAAAACCTTGAGGGGTCTAGCCCCCCTTATAAGTTTGAGTTGATTGCTGCTGGCGGTTCAAACCTGACATATAAAATAACTGATTCGGCTGGAAATGATTATGCCCTTAGGCGCCCGCCAAAAGCTGGAGTATTAGCAAGCGCCCACGACATGGGGCGGGAGTGGAAAATCATGTCATCGCTTGAGAAATACAATAAAAAACTGGCTGGCAAAACGGGGCAAGTTCCCGTCCCCAAATGTTTAACTTATTGCAACGACCCAGCGGTTCTGGGAACTGACTTCTATGTGATGAGTTTTGAAGATGGAATTATTTTGCGCGACACCAAAACCGTTGAAAATATCACAGAGGCAGAAGCCAAGCGAGCCACAGAATCGCTAGTCGAGGTTCAAATCGCCATGCACAAAATTGACCTTGAAGCTGCTGAGCTTTCAGATTTTGCCAAACACGAAGACTACATCGGCAGGCAACTCAAGCGATGGAAAAAGCAAGTGGATGCCGCCAATGTGAGGGAACTCCCCCTCCACGATGAACTATATAAAAGATTAGAAGATGCCAAGCCAAACGAAACTGCCCCAGCTGGATTAGTTCACGGCGACTATCGGTTTGACAATTGCGTTCTAAGCAAAAACTGGGAAGTGTCTGCCGTGCTAGATTGGGAGCTATGCACTCTTGGAAACCCGATTGCCGATTTTGTATGGTCGGCACAATATTGGACAGATACCGATGACGAATTCTGCTGGCTAGTAGAAGCACCTACAATTTTGCCAGCCTTCATTTCTCGCCAAGAATATATTGAAATGTATTTTCGCCAGTCGGGCTTTGACATGTCAGACATTAATTATTACACGGTGTTTTCTTGGTGGAAGCAATCGTCAATAGTGGAAGGAGTGAACGCTCGCCTAATGGTTGGGGGCGGAGGCGGGCTAGAGGCTGGGGCAAGGGATGAGGATAAAATCAAGGCAATCTCTAAGCGCGTAGATTATATGCTAGAGCATTCCCACGATTTAGCAAAAGGTGTGATTTAGGCAAAAAATACGCTTTGAATCAGACCTGCTCTAAAATATCTGCCACCCACTTGTCAGAAACTGGAACCCCAGAAAAGGCAGTCCCCACACGAACCATAAAAGTCAAGAGCGGCTGAAGCTCAACCTCAACATTTGGGATGTGCTCAAAAATAAGCCCCCTTTTAGGATGGTCTTGTTTCAATATCCAATTAGATGGGGGCGAAATACCAGCTTCTGCCAACTGCTTAGATGCAAACCTTCCCTTAGGATGCAAAACCCCCAAGTTGGAATTAACTTTTTGAGCAGGCTTTGATTGCCCGCCCTTCTTTTTGGCGCTCTTCACTCTCCGCTTCAAATCATAAGCTGGCACCCAAGTTAGCTGAGGAATCTCAGGACCCTTGGAAGAAAGAAATTTCCTAGAAAACGATTTCATAAGCTGGCTCATTTCTAAAAAATCTTGGTCGGGCAACCACGGCACCAAGTTCATCCACCCCTTCCCATCATTTCGCTCACGCAAACCTTCCATCGCCAAAATAACCTCCTCTGGCTCACCCGCAAAAAAGTTAATCAATTGATGTTTTAAGGCCATAAGAAAATATTAGGGTTTTTTAGTAAAGTTTTTATGTGGAAATACTTTTAATTAGACATGGGTTGCCAAACCGCGAGGAAAAAACCGATGCTTCGCTGGCTGACCCCTCGCTGGCACCTATCGGGCAAACTCAAGCTGAGCGGTTGGCAAACTGGCTCGTGGATGACAAGACGCTCGGCTCGACCCCAAAAATCAACCACATCGCAGTCAGCCCTCGGCTCCGTGCTGTTCAAACCGCTGAGCCGCTCGCCAAAAAACTCAATATAGAGCCAGAAGTGGTTAATGCTTTTGCTGAGATTGATAGAAGTTCAAGCCTTTACATCCCCATTGAGGAAATGCGCCGTGAGGAACACCCCCAGTGGAAAAAGCTAGTCAATCAGCAGTGGGAAGATGCTGGCTTTATGGATCCAGAGAAGTTTCAAAAAGAGGTGCTTGAGGGGTTTTGGGATTTGATTGACAGGCGGGATGCAAGTGAAAAGGTTGCCATTGTGTGCCACGGTGGAACAATCAACGCCATCGCTGCTGCCCTCTTGGAACTTAATGAATTCTTTTTCTTTGAGCCTGCCTACACTTCAATCACTCGGCTTAGAACTGGGTTTCGGGGGAAAGGCACAGACAGCAAAAAGCCAGAACACTTTAGAGTGGTGACAATGAATGAGTCAGCACATTTTCACGCTGAAGCGGGAACTCTGGAAGCGCTTCCTAAACTTTAAACTTTAAAAGCTCAACATTAAATAGCTCAACCAACCTTGCTATTTTTGGCTGCGATATTTTTAGATGCCTTAACCTACGATGTTTTCTGAGCGCAGGCTTGAAATATCATCTTTTGAAAAGCCCACCTCTTCTAAAACATCATCGGTATCTTGGCCAGGAGTATGGATTTCTAAAGATGGCTCAGCAGGCGTAGTTGACCAGCGAGGGGCAGGAGATGGCTGGGTAACCCCTGCTATTTCAAAATGGGCGTTTCGCTCTTTAGATTGAATATGTTCAGGGGTTTCATCCATTGTTAAAACAGGCGTTGTGCAGGCATCGGTGTCTTCAAAGATTTGTACCCACTCGGCTTGAGTTTTAGTTAGAAAAATCTCAGTGAATTTTTCCTTTAGCTCAGGCCAGACCTTCTTGTCAAAATAATCGTTTGTGTGTGCCTCTTCATCCGTTAGCCCAAGACCTTTTATTAGCTCAGCATAGAACTGTGGCTCGATAGCACCGACCGCCATATATTTTTCATCTGAGGTTTCATAGACATCATAAAAGTGAGCGCCAGAATCAAGCAGGTTGGTTCCACGTTCTTCACCCCAAAAGTCTGAGGCATAGGCGCTGAAAAGTGGGCTCATCAAATATGCTGCCCCATCAACCATCGCTGCGTCTACTACTTGCCCTTTGTTCTCGCTTTTTTTATCGCCAGCTTTTGCAACATTAAAAAGAGCAGCACATATTCCAAGCACTAAAAATATTGAGCCACCGCCAAAATCACCAATGAGGTTGAGCGGAACGGAAGGAGCTTGACCTTTTCTGCCGATATGTGCCAAAGGCCCTGCTAGAGAAATATAGTTGATGTCGTGCCCAGCGCGATTTGCCAGCGGGCCCTCTTGCCCCCATCCAGTCATTCTGGCATAAACCAAATCAGGATTCACTTTGTGGCAGTCTTTTGGCCCAATGCCTAATCGCTCAGCTACGCCTGCTCTAAACCCCTCAACTAAAACATCGGCGGTAGCGACTATTTTCAACAGGGCAGCAACACCTTTTTCAGATTTCAAATCAAGTGCCACAGATTTTTTGCCTCGCTCCATTGCCCCACCCAAAGATGTGACTGGGCTTGGCGTTGCCCCCACACGATCAATTCGGATAACTTCTGCTCCCATATCTGAAAGCATCATTCCAGCAAACGGAGTTGGCCCGATGCCAGCAAGTTCAACTACCCTTGTTCCTGTTAATGGCCCGCTCATTTTATTTTGCTTTCTTTTCTGTTTTGGCGCTTAGGTCTTTGGTTATGCTCGCTGGCTTGAAACTGAAACCGTCTCACCAGTCATATAAGATGACAAATCGCTGGCTAAAAAGATTATGACATTTGAAACTTCCCAAACTTCAGCTGAGCGACCCATAGCTTCTTTTTTGGTTAGCTCTTCTAAGAATTCCTTTGAGGTGACCTTTTCAAGGTGGGCATGCATCGCCAAACTGGGTGCCACGCAATTAACCCTGATGCCATGGGGTGCTGCCTCAATGGCTGCCGTTCTTGTGAGCGCCATCACCCCAGCTTTTGCAGCAGCATAGTGGCTTTGCCCTTCTTGGGCGCGCCAGCCCATCACAGATGCGTTGTTTACAATAACCCCACTGCCTTGTGAAATCATCACCTTGAGGGCTGCTCTCGTGGAACGCATGGTTCCACCTAAAGTAACATCTATGACTTTGTTCCATTCTTCGTCTGTCATTTCAACCAAGTTTTTTGTTCCGCCTAACCCAGCGTTGTTTACCATTATGTCTAACGTTTGAAACTCATCTTTGGCTGCTGCTACTAGGGCTTCTACTTGAGCATTGTCTGTAACATCACATACTTGTGAAAATACTTTTTGGACTGCTCTACTTTTTTCGCCTTCGTCTTTTTCAGCTCCGTCTTTTTCGCTTGAATCTTTTTCGCTTGCACCACTTCCCTCAGCGACTTCTTCAAGCTGTGCTTTTGACTCTTCAAGTCTCCGCTCGTGTGCGTCAGAAATAAAAACCGAAGCACCTTCTTCAAGGCATCGCTTAGCGGTGGCAAATCCAATGCCTGTGCCAGCAGCAGCGGTTATGAGAACAGATTTGCCAGAAAGGAGATTTTTGCTCTCTGGGTAGTTTGGGGGCGCTGGTTTTGGGCTAATGCTTATTCGTTGGGGCGTTTGCCCGATTCGGCGTCTTTTCTACGTTGCTCTACTTCTGCCATCATTGGGTGTGGCTCTACTCCTAAATCGTCAAAGCTGGCAATGATTTCATCTACTGTCCAGTTGCCTTTTTCATTTCTGATTTCGCGAAGCTCTACTGCTTGATTCCAAACTGCAATCTTTGGTCCAGTCGCTGTATAAACCTGTGCCGTAACATCTTTTGCAGCATCAGACAGCAAAAACACAATCATAGGTGCCACATCTTCTGCTTCGCCAATATCTGGAATGGAGCTTGGAACATTTGCCGACATTCTTGTTTTAGCAATCGGAGCAATGGCGTTTGCCCTAACCCCATAACGAGAAAGTGCTAGCGCCGTGCTTTTGGTGAGTGCCACAATCCCAGCCTTAGCAGCTGCATAGTTAGCTTGAGATGTGCTGCCTCCATTATGAACGCCTGAAGCGATTCCAATGAGCGAGCCACCAGTTTCTTGCTTTCTCATAATGGCGGTTGCATAGCGATAGACAGTGAAATGCCCCTTTAGGTGAACTCGCACCACATCATCAAACTCTTCTTCGGTCATATTGAAAATCATTCGCTCACGCAAGATACCAGCAAAGCAAACCACTCCATCTATTGAACCCCAGTTTTCAACTGCTGCATTAACTGCTTTTTCTGCCACAGACATATCAGAGATGTCGCCATGAACAGCAACTGCTTCTCCCCCACTGGCGACAATTTCTTCTACCAACTCATCGCCCACCTGCTTAGTGGAATCGCTTCCATCCATTTCAACACCATAGTCACAAACCACAACCCTTGCCCCTTCAGCAACACAAGCTAAGGCAACTGCTTTGCCAATTCCACGACCTGCTCCTGTGATTAGTATGTTTTTGCCTTCTAGGTGTGGCATCTTTTTCCTTTCTTTTTGGTTTTTGTATTCGGTTGCTTCTTATTTATTGGTTTTAGGTTTAATGATGGTCTGATACAATGAACTTGTTATCTGGCAACACTTTCAGGCTGTCTTTATAGACGGCTCGCAAGTTTTCTTCTGTGAGAGTTGTAGCTGGCGCCCCCTGTGCCACGACTTCGCCATCTAGCAAAACCACTTCATCTGCTAGGGCTGCTTCTTCTAAAGAGTGAGTTGCTATAACCACACAAGCTCCCCGCAACTTCTCTTGCTGAGCAGCCTTCAAAATCGCATCTTGGCTAGGAATATCAAGCCCGTTCAAAGGCTCATCCATTATTAAAAAGTTGGCTTCTTGTGCCAGTGCCAACGCCAACCTAACCCGCTGACGTTCACCCCTAGAAAGCGAATTAAACTGAGCGCCATAAAGGTCTGTCACACTCATCTGTTCAGCGGCCATATTAATCTTTTCTCGGTCATCTGGAGTTAGTCGCTTAAAATATCCTCGCTTCCCATAGCTTGACATTTTCAATATTTCTGCCACTGTGATTGGCATCCATCCGATTTCTGTTTCAATCTGTGGAATGAACGCCACACTCTCTTCACCCTCTCTTGAAATATTTCCGCCCGTAGGCTGAGCAAGCCCACCGATTAAATTCAACAATGTTGTTTTTCCCGCCCCATTTGAACCAACCAGTGAAACCATGCTAAAGGCATTGAGCGTTAGATTTACATTCTTAAGGCTGAGCTCGACTTTTTTAGAGAACTGAGGATAACTGTAGCTGACATCTTTTAGTTCAAGTTGCATTTTTACCTCTGTATTTAAGTTTATAAAATATAATTCTAAACTGAAAATGGATGTAATACTTGACCCTTTCGCTTGGTGGATTGAGCCGTTTCAAGATGAAGCTGTCTGGCGTGGGTTGCTGGCTGGGATTTTAGTCATCATTTGTGCTTCAACTATCGGAAGCTGGGTGGTTATTCGAGGAATGACATATTTTGCAGATGCCTTGGCTCACGGGGTGCTACCAGGAATTGCCATTGCGATGACGTTAAATTGGAACCCAACCCTTGGGGCATCCATCGCTGCCCTCTTAATGATTACTGGCATAAGAGGGGTTCGGAGATTTAGCCCGCTACCCAACGATGTCAGCATTGGGATTTTATTCGTGGGCATGCTGGCACTCACAGTTGTAATGGTGGGGCAACACGGCGAAGAAGAACTTCACGAAATTCTTTTTGGGAGCATACTTTCAGTTACTAATGGCGATTTGATTTTGCTGGCGGTGGCAGCAGGCGTGATAGCTACGGGAATGCTAGTTTTCTATCGTATATTTTTGACAACCACTTTTGACCCATTGCTGGCGCGAACACTAAGGCTTCGCCCAAACGCCGCCGAATTTATACTGCTCATTTTGCTGTCGCTTTCAATCATCGCATCATTTAAAGCAGTTGGCGGGTTGCTGGTATTTGCCCTACTCATAGCACCACCTGCAACTGCTGCCATTATCTTCCAAAAAACCAGCATGATAATGCTGGCAGCAATGGTTCAGGGGCTAGTTTCTGTTTATCTAGGAATACTCATCGGATTCCACAAAGATGTTTCACTAAGCGGAGCAATTGGGCTGGTTTCAGTCATAATATTTTTGGTGGCGCTGATAGTTCGTGGAGTGGTCGGATATATAAAGGCAAGACCGCTGGGAACCAAACCGCCAATCAATCAAGCTACCGCCTGATATATTTCTGATATATTTCTGGCATGTTCCTAATATATTTCTGGCAGTTCCCCAGCACCCTTAACGCAGTTTATAAATTTTTATATTTTTGACATATATATAAGGTAAATATAGAAGTGCAATAAAGCAAATATAAAAATATAAAAAGCTAAACATTAAATGAAAATCGTCGGGCTGGTTCCACCACAAAATCACGAAGAGCTGAAGCGAGTGCTAAAGCTCCCTGTTTCTAACATCACATCTTATAAAGAAGAGGAACTACAAATTTCTAATCTGTCTGTAAACATTACCAGCCCCGAATATGACTTGAAAAACACCGCTTCTGATTTGGTGGCTGCCGTTTGTATTTCCACAGAATACAAACCAACTGCTACCACCGATAGTTTGGGCCACCTTGTAGAGATAGAAGAAATTATCAAACGGTTTGGGGCAGAAGTCATACTCAGGGTAACAGATAGAAAATGCTGGAACCGCTCAAACAATCCCATCATCATAGAATCAGAAGGCATTGACTTAGATGATGCAAAATATGGTGAAACAAAACCTAAGAACGTAAAGTGGATGGTGTTTGTAAGACGTCTGGCAGAGATTACTCACGATGAGTTTTCGACTTTATGGGAAAATCATATAGAAATCGCTAAAGAGCATCACCCTGGCCTTGCCAGATATTCCCAAAACCTCATCTACAAACAAGTTGGCGATTTCACAGACGAACAATTCAACACTGATTTTTTTGGCGGAAGCCATTCTTCGGCTGAAAACGAGCTGCCTTTTGACGGGATTTCTGAGCATTACTTTGATGACATTTCTGGCTTGACAGATGGAATGAGAAAAGATGAGACCTCAGAAAAAATCCTCTACGACGACATCAATGGGTTTCTAGACATACCCAGAGGAAATCGGATTTTTGCTACTGAGCATACTCTTCTAGCATAAATATTATGAGCCAAACACAAGAACAAACCCGAGCAAAAGCTGAGAGGATTACCAACGCCCTAAAGGCAGAGTGGGAGGAATTTGCTTCCCTGTGTGAAACACTTAGCGATGAAGAGTGGAGGCTGCCCACAGCTTGCCCTGGCTGGGATGTCAAAGATAACCTCGCCCACATAATCGGCACCGAGCACTTTCTAATGGGTGAAAAACCACCTGAAGTTGAGCTAGGCGACACAGCTCATGTTAAAAACGACATCGGGCAAATGAATGAATCTTGGATTCAATCAATGAGAGGCGATGACCCAGCCGATGTCTTGGAACGTTTCAAAAAAGTGACCGCCAGCCGAATTGAAACATTATCAAACCTGAGCGATGAGGAATGGGAAAAGGCAGGAATGACCCCTGTAGGTGAAGCGCCCTACCTCCGCTTCATGCAAATCAGAATAATGGATAGCTGGATGCACGAACAAGACATTCGAGAGGCAGCCAAAAAGCCTGGCAACACCACTGGCACCCACGTTGA
Source organism: Acidimicrobiia bacterium (assembly GCA_020027305.1). Lineage (GTDB taxonomy): Bacteria > Actinomycetota > Acidimicrobiia > Acidimicrobiales > Hopanoidiivorantaceae > JAHRAM01. The sequence goes on from JAHRAM010000006.1 coordinate 15,173, forward strand.
GATTTGCCTTGAAGAAATGGAGATGGCTATGGGGTTTGTGGTTGGCAAGTTGGGCGGCGCCCCAGACGGATGTAAGGTTGTGTTTAATTTAACTGGCGACCAGCAAACTCAAATCAAAGTTGAAGTGAAGGGGAAACGGGCAGAGGTTGTAGATGAGCTTTCAGATGTTGACATTAAAATCCAACTAGACTTTCTTCTTTTCACAAGGCTCATTGGCGGAAGAACAACTGCAAAAGAAGTTTTTGAAGCAGACAAAGATGCCATTGAAGTTGAGGTAAGCCCCGAGCACGGCGAAACCGCAAAAAGCATTTTGCAAAATATGGGCTATATGTTTTAGTTGATGGCTGTTTTAGTTGGCAGCCTTTTTAGAAAGCATTGCAGTAACAACTTTTCCATCAGCTTTGCCCTGAGTCAACTTCATCATCTGCCCCACAAAAAACCCTACCAGCTTTTGGTCGCCCCCCTTATAGCGCTCCCATTCATCTGGGTTTTGTGAAATGACTTGCTCAACTAATCCTTCCAGCTCACCTTCATCCATTGCCTCAAAGCCCATAGACTCTGCTACTTGCTTGGGGTCAACCCCATTTTCAATCACCTCTGTAAGAACTGCCTTTACTTGAGTTGCGCTGAGCTCGCCTGCTTGAAGCATGTTCACCACTTTAAGAAATGCATCTGCTTCAAGTTTGCCAGCTCCGTCTGAAAGGTTTTGCTCTGCCAACTTTATGGTTTGGGCGGCGTCTGCCCCTGCCTGAATAGTGGCATCTACCAAATCATCTACGCCGCGTGAAACCAAAAGGGCAATCACAGAGTCGTCTGCCCCTGAGGCTTCCTTTAGGCGAACCCGCTTTTCTGTTGGCAGGGCTGGCATTTGCTCCCTGATTTCTTCAACCCATTTTTCATCGGGGTCAAGTGGAACTAGGTCTGGCTCTGGAAAATAGCGGTAATCCATGTCGTCTTCTTTTGAGCGGAGGGGATGAGTTTCGCCAGTGTCTTCATTGAAGTGGCGGGTCTCTTGACGAAGTTCTTCACCTGCCTGAATGGCTGAAATGTGCCGCTTGGTTTCAAACTCAACTGCCCTGAGGAGCGAGCGAAGAGAGTTGACATTTTTGATTTCGGTGCGAACACCCAGCTCAACTTCGCCCTTCTTTCGCACTGAAATATTTGTGTCAACCCTGAGCGAGCCTTCTTCCATCTTTCCATCTGAAGCCTCAACTGCCACAAGGATGGCACGAAGTTCTTTCACATATTCACGCGCCTCTTCACCAGATGAAATCTCAGGTTCGCTGACTATTTCAAGCAGTGGAACGCCAGCTCGGTTATAATCAATGAGGCAATATTTGGCATCGTGTATTCTGCCTCCCCCACCGATATGGGTGATTTTGCCGGTGTCTTCTTCAAGGTGGGCACGGGTGATGCCAATCTTTTTTCCGCTGGCAAGCGTTAGGCTGCCACCCACATTTAGGGGCTGGTCGTATTGACTAGTCTGAAAGTTTTTTGGCATGTCGGGATAGAAGTAATTTTTTCTGGCAAAGGTGCAGGGTGAAATGGTTGAGCCAAGGGCAATGCCAACTCTAATGGAAAGCTCTACCGCCCGCTTATTTAACACGGGCAAAGACCCTGGCAACCCTAAACACACTGGGTCAATGTTAGTGTTTGGTTCATCTCCAAAATGATTAGCGCTATCTGAAAAGAGCTTGGTTTTGGTGGCAAGCTCAGCGTGGACTTCCAACCCAATCACGACTTCAAAATCGTCATCTTTAGAAGATTCGTGTTTGGAATGATTATGTGGCAAATCTTTTTCTGGCATGTTTTTGTGTTGCTGCGTTTTTGCGTTTTTGCGTTTCTTAATTTTGTTGCATTTTTTGTTTCTATATTTATTTTTGCTGTTGTATATTTTAATTATTATTTTTAGTTTGCTTTTCGTTTTTTTGCTCTGCCTTATTCTATATAGGTGCCTCACGTTCCAATACACTTGAGATGCGGAAAATATTCATTTCGCCAAGTGCTGGTGCCAATACCTGAATTCCCACTGGCATATCATTGTCGCCAACTCCAAATGGAACAGATATGGCGGGGTGCCCAGCAAGGCTAGATGGGATTGTGCAAGCATCGCAAAGATACATCGCCAGTGGGTCGGCAGTTTTTTCTCCAAACTTAAACGCTGTGAAGGGAGAAGTCGGCGAAAGCAAGACATCAAACTTTTCATAGGCGGTTGCAAAATCGTTAATCGTCAAAGTGCGAACCCGCTGGGCCTTCACATAATAGTCGTCATAATACCCAGATGACAGAGCAAATGTTCCAAGCATTATTCGGCGTTTGACTTCATCACCAAACCCTTTTGTTCGGGTAGCGATGTTCATCTCTTCTGCATTGTCTGCTGTTTCGCGCAAGCCATAACGCACGCCATCATAACGAGAAAGGTTGCTGGAGGCTTCAGCTGGGGCAATCAAATAATATGCAGACAGCCCATATTTAGTTGCTGGCACACTCACTTCTTCAACTCCACATCCTGCCGCCGCTAAAACATCTGCGGCTTCTTTAAGTCGGGCAGAGACATCTGGCGACACACCTTGAGACAGCTCTCTCACAACGCCTACTTTTAGGTTTGAAATGTCTTGGTCTTTTAGGCTTTCCAAATAATCTGGGGTGGCGTCTGGAATTGAAGTAGAGTCGTTTTCGTCATGCCCGCCGATAACTTGGAGCATAAGAGCAGCATCTGAAACATCTGTTGTGAATGGGCCGATTTGGTCAAGCGATGACGCAAAAGCTATCAAGCCATACCTTGACACCCGCCCATAAGTTGGCTTCATTCCCACCACGCCACAAAGTGCTGCTGGCTGACGGATAGAACCGCCAGTATCGCTGCCCAAAGCTATGGGTGAAAACCCTGCTGCCACAGCGGCCGCTGAACCTCCGCTAGAACCGCCTGGCACATATTCTGGGTTGCGCGGATTTCTCGTTGGGAAAAATGCTGAGTTCTCAGTTGACGACCCCATCGCAAACTCATCTAGGTTGGTTTTGCCGATTATCACGGCATCGCTTTGCTTGAGCTTTTTCACCACACTGGCATCATAGGGCGGTCGCCACCCCGACAAAATCTTTGAAGCACAAGTAGTCTCAACTGCTTCTGTGCATAGGTTGTCTTTAAGCGCTACAGGAACTCCTGCCAACGGCCCCAAGTTTTGCTTATCACTATCAGGGGTTTCGTCAATGCGTTTGGCTGTGGCAAGGGCATCTTCTTCCATCAGGTTTAAGAATACGCCGAGGTCTTCATTTTCTTTGGCAAGCGCTAAGTGCTTTTGAGTGACTTCCACTGCCGAGGCCTCGCCTGCTTTTATGGCGCTAGCTATTTGAAGAGCGGTTTCCATAATACTTTTTCTGCTTCGCCTGTTTTTGCTTGCTTGCCTCTTGCCGATTTGATGCTCTTGCTGATTTCTGCTCTTCGCTAACTGAGAATAGGCGGAACTTTGAACTGTCCGTCTTCACTTTCTGGGGCAACACCTAGCACCGAGCTTTTGAATGCAGCAATTTTTTCACCACTGTTTTTTTCAGTATCGTTGCCGTCTGATGTAGCACCCTGAGAAACGACATCTTGGCGAAAAACATTTTTCAGAGGATATGGGTGTGAGGTGGGCAAAACTCCCTCTAGGTCAAGTGCTTCAATATCAGCTGCGTGTTCTAAGATGGCAGAAAGCTGGTCGGTGAACTTTGCCAGCTCTTCATCTGTGAGTTTGAGGCGAGAAAGGTTAGCCACTTTGGCTGCTATGTCGGGTGTGATTTCAGCTGTCATATTCTTGTTGGTTATATCTTGAATGCTTTCTATTTTCAATAGTCCCTTATATAAATACTATCTACATTAAGCATCTCGCATTAAGTGCTATCTAAATTAAATTCCTTTCACATTAAATGCTAGCGAGCCAACTCGCGCCAGCCGTTTTTTGTTCAAAATGCTTATTCAAAGGGCGATGGCCCCGTTATGACAATTGCGATTGAGCTTCCAAAGGGAACTTCGCTGAGCGATTCATAAAACCCCACCAATGTTGATGCTGGGGAATTCACTTGACTTCGGCTAACTGGTATTAACCGCTCGCCTTCCCTCAAATAAATCTGCCCTATCTTTAGCCCTATGCCTGAAATGCGAGGTTCTGCCACAGTTAGAGCTTCACCAAAAAGCGTCACAGGCAATGGAATGTGGGGATGCCCCACAGAGCTGGTTATGGAAATGACCTCGCCCTCTTTGAGCTCCTCACCAGCAGGGGGGCTAGTAAGCGCCACTGTATTTTCTTCCACCTCTTCGAAGCGAAGAAAAAGCTCTCTGACCTGCCAGTTTGTGCCAAGGATGTCTTTGGCTTCTTTAGGGCTAAGCCCCACAACATTTGGAATTGTAGGGTTTGCCACCACACCTTTTTCAAACCTATCTGTTACAGAGATTGAAACAAGAACTGAAAGCGTGAGAAGGCACAACACGGCAAACATCAGCCCATATTTAGAAATCTTTGCCTCTTTTGAAATGTTGATAGGTGCTGGGGTTATAAAATCTTCTTCTGCCACTCTTTCTTTCACGCTCTCTGTGACTTTTTCTTTTACATTTTCGCCTTTTTCTTTTAGGCTCTTTCCTGTCTTCTTTATGCTCGTGGTTGTCTTTTTGATTCCTGAGCTGAGCTTTTGTGTGCCAAGCTCATAAGTGTGTGAAAGACGGTCTGCCAACGTTCGGTCATCGTCGTCTTTGGGGGCTTCTCTTTCTTGGTCTCTGGCATCTTCTTTTCCAGCGTCTACAACTTCAGCTACATCGCCTTTATCCTCTTCTTTGTTTTGGTTTGCAACTTCAGCTACATCGCCTTTTGAGGTGGTGACATTTTCATTCGTTTCGTCTATTCCACCTGTTTCTTTTTCAGCTGGCATGGCTGGCACAACTGGCACATATTTTTTCCAGTTAACTTTGGCATGGCTTCTCATTATGTCAGAGATTTGAAGTGGGAGTGGCGCTGGAGCTTCCATCCCTTGAAGAAATCCATGTAGATGCCAAGCAAACTCAGTGGCAGACGGTCGCTGTGCTGGCTCACGTTTCACAGCTAGTGCCAAGATGTCGCCCAACTCCCCTAGCTCCTCTGGTATTTGAATATCAGAATTTATTCGCTCAATATATGTCTTCATTTGCTCGCCTTCATCAAATGGCGGAACTCCTAAGGCAGCCTCCAAAAGCATCAGCCCCAGAGAAAATATGTCGGCTGCTTGCCCTTCATCACCTTCACTTATGGGCATCTCACTTGCGAGTTGTTCAGGGGCAGAATAAAAACTTTCGCCGAGCAGTCGCCCTCTCTTTGATTTCTTTTCCACGATTTTTGCAATTTCAAAATCGCTGAGCTTGACCCGCCCTGCCAAATCAAACAACAGGTTTGTTGGGCTTAGGTTTAAGTGGGCAACCCCTTTGGAGTGGGCATGTGCCAACCCCTCTGCTGCTTGGTTGCCAATGAATGCAACTTGAGCGAGACTAAGCCCGCCTTCAAAAAAAGCATCTTTTTGGTGGTGCCCTTCGGCGGCTCTGGCACGACAATACTTGAAAAGCAACGATAGGCTTTGCCCCCTACAGAGTTCCGTAACCAAATAAGGAAACTCATCTATGCCCCAATCATATAGGGCGGTTATATTTTGGTGGTTCAGCTGGGCGGCAATTTGAGCATGGCTTGCGAGGTCGTCTTGTTTATCGGCAGACAGCTTAGTGAATATTTTGATAGCGACTTCTCGGCGGAGATTGACATCAGACGCCTTAAACATTTCACCAGAAATTTCGCGCTCAACTTTGCTTGGCTTTTCAGCAGGGCGGGTTTCATTAAGGGCTTCATAGGTAAACTGAGCAGTCAAAAGATACCTTCTGTTCAGCAACTTGCCGATTAGCTTGCTTCGTCTATCACCTGCCATATCATTAAAATTTTACTACTTAAAAAAAGCTGGCTTGTAAATTTGGTGTTTCACCTGCTGCCTTTTGCTTTGCTGCTTTGCCATTTCAATTACTTGTTTCAATTTGACTTTCTCCTTAATTCAATTTGACACCCCCTTAAACAACTTTCCACCTTAATCACTCTTACATTGGAATATATAAGGCGGTTAAAATTAGAGAGATGTTTCCGATATTTACCAATAGCCTTGAAATGCTACTTGACAACAATTTTGAAAGCAACACTTAACAATAAGTTTTTAAAACAATATTTATAAAAATGCTTAATGCCTCACGACTCAAAAACCTAACGAATAAAAACCTTGTCTGGGTGGCGACCCTTCTTGTCATCTTTGGAGCGGGGCTGATCATTGGAGCATGGCAACTGAGCTCTATAAACAATGATGAAGGCAACGACCTGCCCGATGGGGTTACTGAGCTAATCCCCAACGAGGGTGCTAGAGTTTTGCGACAAGCAACAGTTGGAATTCAGCTAGAAGGAAACGAGCAATACAATATCGAAGTCTGGCTAAACGGGCAAAAACTGACACGTGGAAATCGAGCTCCCAACCGATTCACTTACCGACCCGATGAAGACAACCAGCACCAAATCGGGCAAAACTGCCTAAGAGCAGAATTTAGCCCACTCACCAAACCAGATGCCACCCGCCAAGCCGCCTGGTGCTTCATAGTAGATGCTTAATCAATGCATCAAGCTAGGCAGAAAATCTTTAATTTGTTTTTGTTGTAGGAACAAGCGAATCATAAATAATGTAATGCCCCACCAAACTATCTGGAATGCCAACTAGCTGAACATCAAATTTCAAAGATGGCTCTACCCGTGAAGATGCATTGTGTATCCTAAATGAAATCTGCCACCCTTTGTCTAAACACAATATGGCAGTTGTTTTAGAATTGGGCTTGCTAGTGCCCCGTTCAGACCCAACTTCAGACCTAACCCCAAACCGGGCTTCAATAGTGAAATCAATTATCCGCTTTGGCATAGCAATTTTCCCGCCCCAACCCAATGTGCCGTTGATATTGAAAGACTGCAGAAAAACTGTTCCATTTTCTTTCACCACCTTGTAATAATCATATTTTCCCAAAAGATATTTCACAATACCTTCAGCATCGCCATGTTTTTCTACCTCATCAACAAATGCCTCTAAAACTGGCAAATAAATATCATCAAATTTGTTTGGAATTTCAGCCCACTTCTTGCCAACCTCTTTTTGTTTTTTTAGCCCTTCAAATATGGGGTTTATCTTTTCAAAGTATGTTGCCGAGCAAGGTTTGTTATACCACTTATCGCCAAAATCAATTTTGTCAGAAAGGCGGGAATGCTTAACTGCTTTATGGTGATGCTTTGCAGATATTCCTATAACATTTTTATTTTTTGAATCTTTACCTTTGCACTCTATAACAATGTCTCTAACATCGCCAACTTGCCCCGCTTTATCAGGTTGAATAGAAACACTTGCCGCATTTTCAAAACGAGGTTCATGCTTTTGAAGAAAATCAATGACTGCCCCAGCAGCATCATCTATCGACTTCTGCTGTGAAAAACGGAGCAATTCATACGACCCCTTTGCTTTATCAAAAGACTTAGCAAAAATACCTTCCCGCCCTAATGGAACGGAGCATACTTGGGCTATTTTTTTCGCCAGTCCGTATTCCCAAGCTTTGCCGCTTTCAGTTTGACTTAGTTTTCTAAGCATTAACAATCAGCACTTCATTGGATTTCTTGTTGTTAGACATTCCATATGTCCACTCAGGGCGTACTACTTCAAACCCCTGATAAAGTTTTTGAATTAAATCACAATCGTTATAACTCAAAACCCAGCCATCACGGTTATGAAGCACTTCTGCCAACTCTTCATGGTTAAAACCATCATGCATATCACCTCTATTGCCATAAAGATTTCCACCATTGGCATAGGGCGGGTCAAGATATAAGAATTTATCAGGGTGACGCATTAGGGCATCTTGCCACCCAGAGTGGCGAACAAATAATCTGCTTATTTGAAAGTCGCGCACCCGTTCTATTGCTGACTTGGTAAATCGTGGATGGTTTGGCGACATTCCACCAGACAATGTTGTGCCACTAAACGATGAGCGGTTGAGCACAAAAAACACGGCTGCCCTCTCAATGTCGGTTGTCAAGCTATCATAACTCTTTTGTAGCTCATAGAACTTGCGCTTTGACAAGGGATAATATTTTTTTACCCTTTCAGCCAGCAGGGAAGAATTTTTTGTCGCCTGTTGCCAAAAAACCGTAACTGGCTTGAAGGCATCGCTTCCATAAACTCGCATTCCATCTGCTGCACACGACAATTCCACGCTGGCACCACCCAAAAACGGGGAACATATAGCTATGACGTTCTCAGGAATGTAGCTCCTGATTATTGATACTGCCCTAGATTTCCCCCCTGGATACCTAAGTGGAGATCTTACAATGGCAAAATCTCGGGCTACCTCATTGTTTAGTGGCGGAGCCAATAATGATGTTTTGCTCATATCAGACACCTAAACCTAGCCTATACCCTGCCACCAGTAGCATGACGCAATTGCGCGCAACATAAAAAATGATATACAAAATCGGTGGCACTGTTTTTTTCATATTTGTCGTTTTCATATTTGTCGTTTTCATATTTGCTGTTTTCATAAATTTCAATTAACTTCTCTACACTTTACCTGTGAGGTATGACAAAAATATTAAAAAGTTCAAACTAAAGATTCAGGAGTTTGAGGAAAGTGGGTTCGTCTATGGTTTTTGTGCCTAAGTCATTAGCTTTTTTGACTTTGCTAGAACCTGGGTTTCGTCCGACAACTAAATAGTCTGTAGCACCGCTAACACTTCCTTGAACTTTTCCGCCTCGTGCCCTAACTTGGGCAGATGCTTCTTCTCTACTCATATCTGAAAAAGTTCCTGTGATAACAAAAGACTGGTTGGCTAGAGATTTATCCACCGCCTCCAACCTTGGCTGGCTCATATTCACGCCTGCTTTCTTGAGCTTTGCGATGAGTGCTTTTTTTGATGGGTGCGCCATAAAGTCACACACATTTTGCGCCTGAACCTCGCCAATCCCATCAATGTCTTCTAAATCACTCGGTTTTACATTCATAACAGCAGACATTGTTCCAAAGAAATCGGCGATGTCTTGGGCTGCTGTTTTTCCGATGTTTGGGATAGCAAGGGCAAACAGCAATCGGCTCAGGGGCTGCTTTTTAGAAGCCGTCACAGTGGCTTTTAGCTTTTCGGCAAGCAGCTTTCCATATTTTCTGTCGTCAGCATTCCGCAACTCAGCCAGTGCCTCGAAATCTAAGAAATAAATGTCTGCTACATCGGCAACCAGGTTTTGTTCTACAAATGCTTCTATCCATTTTTTGCCAAGCCCGTCAATATCCATCGCCGAGCGAGAAACGAAATGAGCTAGACGCCCGATGTTTTGATGGGGGCATTCTTCATTTGGGCAGGTATGGGCAGCTTCCCCAGGTTCTCTCACCAACGTGGTCTTGTGGGGGCAAGGGCACTTTTTGGGAAACACCCATGGTTTTGGGGCTGGCATCTTTGTCTTCCGCTCGGCTACAACTGGCCCGACAACTTCTGGCAAAACATCACCTGCCTTTTTCACAATGACAACATCACCCACACGCAAATCTTTTTCTTTCACTTGGTCTTCGTTGTGAAGCACTGCCCGCTGAATCGTAGACCCACCCACAACCACAGGTGCCAGATGAGCAATCGGGGTTGCTTTTCCGCCTGGCCCCACTGAAATCTCAATGTCGAGCAACTCGGTAGTTTTTTCTTCGGCGGGGAATTTATATGCCACCGCCCACCTCGGATGGTGGCTGGTTGCCCCCACTACCCGCTGGTCTGAAATCTTATCTAGCTTAATCACAACCCCATCAACTTCATAATCGCGGTCGTGGCGGCGCTCCAATATATCTGCCAGATATTCGCGAATGGCTTCCACAGATTCCAACACCTTAGTTTCAGGGTTTAGCGGAAACCCCAAGCCCTTCAAATATTTAAGGCTCTCTGAGTGTGTGGCAAAAGGCTTAACCCCCCTTGGCAAACCCTCAAAAGATGCCAGCTGATAGCACCACCAAGAAAGCGTTCGCACAGAAACGGCTGCTGTATCTTTTTGGCGGAGCGACCCTGCTGCTGTATTTCTAGGGTTGGCATAGGGCTTTTGGTGGCGTTTTTCTCGCTCTTCGTTTAGGCGGGCAAATGCTGATATTGGCATATATACCTCGCCCCTTACCTCTAGACGTTTTGGAAAGTCTCCCTTGAGTTGCTTCGGCAAAGCATCTAGCATTGAAACATTTTCAGTGATATTTTCACCGACAGCTCCATCGCCCCTTGTGGCAGCTTGACGGAGCTTTCCATCTTCATAGAGCAGTGAAATACCCGCCCCATCAAACTTGAGCTCACATACAAGCGGAGGGATGGAATCGGGCTGGCCCATCAACTTATCGGGTTGCCCAGTCAGCTTCAAGAGACGCCCAATCCAGTCATCTAACTCATCCAAACCAAAAGCATTGTCGAGCGACAACATCGGGGTTTGATGGTGGATCTCTTCAAACAGCTTGCTTGGTGGCGCCCCGACCTCTTCTGTGGGCGAGCTCTTTAGCTTGAGCGTTGGGTTGTTTGCCTCTAGCTGGCGCAACTCTTTCACCAATTTGTCAAACTCGGCATCTGAAATCTCAGGCGCAACGGTTGGGTCATCAATCAAATAATAGGTTCTGGAATAATGACGAATATCTCTTGCCAGCTTTTCAGCTCGTGCTTGAACAACTTCGCTCACAGCAACCTTTTCGTTTGCTTTGTCTGTTTTATCCTTTAGCTCTTCACTCATTTTTCTTCACTCATTTTGTTACTTTTCGCGTTACTCATTTTTCTTCACTCATTTTGTTACTTGCCTCACTGACTACCTTGTTGCTTACTTCGTTGCCTTAGCTTATTTTGCCTGTCTACCTGTCTCACTACTGATTTTGATGCATGCTAGATTTTAGTTTAAGTATTTTATATCGGCTGGCTCAGGTAATATTTATATGTGTTTATATATGTTTAGTGCTTTCTTAGAAATTCTAGGCGCTGGGTGTGACAAAAATTGAGTGTGACAAAATTTAAGTATGGCAAAATTAAGGTGGGGCAAAATTTAATATGACAAAATTTAAGTGCGACCAAACCTAGCACCATATTTTATTTGGGTATTCCGCATAACCCTTGCATTGCTTCCTGCGGCTTTATGGGGGCTGCTAGATACTGCCCTTTCCAAGCAATCTAGTTCAGTCGCTCTAACCACAACAATCGGGCTTTTTATTCTTTTCGGGCTGGCACTTTTAGCCAGCCTTTATCTCCACAGCATAACCCTCACAATCATTAGGGCGCTGGCGCCACTATCTATAGTGGCAGTTATATGGGGCATGCTTGCAATTGGGGCAGAAGATGAAAGCAGTGCAGAAACCCTAGACATTGTTTTGGCCCTTACTGGAGTAGCACTAACAAATATATTGGCGTTTCTGCCAGCCATCGGAAATGTCTTCATCGCCGCAGAGGCTTATGGAACAGAGCAACGATATTTGCTTCGCCCGCCAGCACTATTTCAAGCTATCCTCGCCCCATTGGTTTTGGCGATTTCGCTTTTAGGGCTTATCGCCCCCCCACTGCTACTTGCCAGCAAACACTGGGTGTTTGGGAGCATCACCTTACCAATTGGCATTTTGGCATTTGCTCTAGGGGTGCGATCGCTTCATTCTCTCACCCAACGCCAAATCATATTTGTGCCAAATGGAATTGTGATTCTAGACCCGCTTCGCCTTCGCTTCCCACTCAGGATTGAAAAAGCCCAGATTAAATCGCTTGAGTTACTCCCCATAAAAGATGTCGCTACAGAAATAAATTCGCCACTGGAGCAATCAAAGCAGGGAGAGGAATCGAAACAACGCGCACAATCACAGCAAAATGCACAATCACAGCAAAATGCACAATCACAGCAAACCTTCGGGCAAGAAACAAACCCGCAATCTATATTAAATTTGACAGCTGGAACATTCAGCCGAAAGGCGGTAGAAATAGTTGTTAATCCACCCGTTCAGGCAAGTCCAATTAAAAGCGACAGCTACAAAACGCGCAATAGGTTTGATAAAAAATTGAGTGAAAAGTTGCCAGAAGAAAATCTACAAATAGAAAAGACGAAGCCCACAACAATTAAAAAAATAATTCTCGCTACAACGTTAAGGCTC
>JAHRAM010000087.1 GCA_020027305.1 Acidimicrobiia bacterium
AATCCATGCTCCCCCAGCTCGTATTTGCCTAAGTATTTCTTTGGCACTTGATGCTAGATCAATTTTAAGGTCAGCTCGAGTGATTTTTTCGGCCCACAGATTTTTCTCCCTGAGAAATTCTTGTGTGATTTCTTTGGTTCGCTCTTCTTTTGACAATTCATTAAATATTTCCTTCGGCATTTCTTGGGGTTGAGGCTCAGGCAATTTACTTGAAAGCAACTCCAGCAAAAGTTTTGTTCCGCCTTCTATTAAATCTTGTTTGAGGGTTTCAGTGGTGTGGGTATCTTTGATTTCAATCTCATATCGTGAATAGACAGGGCCTGTGTCAAGGGTTTCTTCTAGCTTCATCAAGCACACTCCTGTTTTCTGGTCGCCCGCCAAAATAGCTCGCTCAACTGGGGCTGCCCCTCGCCACAAAGGAAGGAGCGAAAAATGCATGTTGATTAACGTCATTTTAGAAAGCACGGGCGGCTTGATGAGCTTGCCATAGGCTACAACTACGCCTATTTGTGGTTCAGAAGAAATTGCACCAGAAATCACATCGTTTGGATTATGACTGATTGGCAAGCCCAATTCTTCGGATGCCAACTTTACAGGCGTGGATGAGATTTTTTGCCCCCTGCCTTTTGGTTTGTCTTCACCTGTTATAACCAATGAAATCTCAAACCCAGCTTCCGCTAAGGCAAGCAATGGAGGCACTGCTTCTTTTGGAGTTCCAAAATAGGCGATTTTGTTTGGCGGTCTCTTTGCCACTAATTATCTCACCACTAATTGTCTTTTTGAAAAAGGCTTTTAAAATTCGCTGGCTTTTCGAATTTCAGCTAGCGCCTTTCTTCGTTTGTCTTCATCTAACCTTTCCAATAACAAAACTCCATCTAGGTGGTCAACCTCGTGTTGAATGAGCCGTGAAAAAAGTTCGTCTGCTTCTACTTCAACTGGGTTGCCATCAATATCTAGCCCTTTCACGAAAATCTCTTTAGGGCGGGTTATGTTAAAGGTATATCCTGGAACCGAAAGACAGCCTTCATCAAATTGCCACTCCCCGCTTGACTCTTTTATCTCGGGGTTTATGATTGTTTTTAGCCCATCGCCTAAGTCGTAGACAAAAAATCTTTTGGAAACTCCGATTTGAGGTGCTGTTAAGCCAATACCTCTTGCCTCTTTCATAACGTCATACATTGTGGCAGCTAGCTTTACTAGGCGGTCGTCAATTGCTTCTACCTCACCTGCTTTTGAATTTAAAACAGGGTCACCAAGAAGGCGAATGTCTAAGCTACCTGCCTGCTCTGTGTTTGTGGTTTTCATAATAATAATTTTACTTGTTTTATTGTTTGGGTGTTTAAGTCTTGAGGGTTTTGTGAGTGTCGATTTTTATGATTGAAAGGTTTATGATTGGGTGGGTTTTATGATTAGAGATTTTTATGCTTGGAGGATTTTATCAGTGGGAGGTTTTAGGAATTTATAAATTGGGATTTTTGCTGAACCATTAAATGTGTTTTGGATTTATGGCAATTCTGAGTTGCTTTCCTTTTGGGCGCTCAATTTTGTTTAGAACGGCAGAAAGTTCTTCAACGGTGTTGGCTTTTACTAAATAGTTGCCATCAGATGATGGGCCGAGAATTTCAATTTCACTATCCTTTATTTTTTTAATTCCTAGCTCATTGTTTTTTGCTCCACTGTCTTTGGTGTTAGCGCCATCAGCTTTACTATTTTTATTTTCTTTCCTTTGTTCAATGTCTCTTTGAGTAATGTCTGTTTTCAAGCGTTCGATAAATTCATCTGCACCAGCTCTTCCAATTTCGGCTACTGCTTTTGCTGGGGGGAAGCCCAACTCCTTTCTCATTGCCAATTCTTGTTCGGCTAATAGGCTTGGGTTTTTCTTAATCAGGCTTTTAATAACAGGGTGTTCTACATTTCGCGTTTGGACAAGCAAAAGTTTTTCAGCATTTGAGTTGTCTTTCCTTCCACCAATTAAAAGTGTGGCAGCTCTAGCTAGGTGAGCCATAGCTTCTTCATTGGCTTCAAAATTTGGTGACATAAGATGCTGGTCAAAATCTAAAAATGCCACGACATCTGGGGAGCTATCGCCATAAAGGGCTGTTGTGGTTGCCACCGTTATCCGACTATTTGATGTGTTATTTAATTTTGATTCCTTTGTTTTTTGCCCTCTTATTTTTTGGTTGCTCAATTTTTGAGCT
>JAHRAM010000088.1 GCA_020027305.1 Acidimicrobiia bacterium
GGCTGATTCCAGCCACCGCCAAATCAATTGAAAAAGCCATCCGCCTAAACGCCGTTGATACCGCCAACAACATCGCAGCCTTTAGGATGGGCAGAAAGATTGTGACTGACCCAGAATATCTCAAACAACTAATGACACCAAAAGTCAAGAGGTCATTTCCAGTTATCTTCAGGCACTCAGATGCCAATGAGCAAACTGAAAGTAGTTTTGCCGACCAGTCGCTAGACGACATCATTGATTTCCGTACAAAAGAGCTGATAAAATACCAAAGCGGATTTTATGCAGATGCCTATGTGAACTTTGTGAAGCGAGTGCGTGAGCGAGAGGCAGAATTGATTGCTGACGATAGCAATGAGAATGAACCGCTTAGCCGAGCAGTTGCCATTCAACTCCATCGGTTGATGGCATATAAAGATGAGTATGAAGTGGCGCGTTTATCGCTTCGCTCATCGTTTAAGAAAGAGTTGTCAAACACACTGGGGAAAACTGGCAAGATGACTTTTCATTTACAACCGCCTTCATTTTCTAGGCTCGGGCTGAAGCGGAAAATTGCGATTTCTGGGTGGTTGGCAAAACCAATCTTTAGATTATTGACGTGGATGAAGCCATTGCGTGGAACACCCCTTGACTTGTTTGGTTATTCAAAAGAGCGCCGACTAGAGCGAGAACTTATTGAAGAATATCGCGAACTAATCCTTGACCTGTTGGCACAAGCAACGCCTGAATATGAAAACCCTGCTAGCTATGAAAAAATTGTAGAAATCGCCAACTTGGCTGATATCATTCGGGGCTTTGATAGCATCAAGCTAGCTAACATTGAAACCTATCGCCAATCCCTCAAAGAAAAACTCATTGAGCTAGCCTCCATCGAAAAAGAAGAAGTGCTGGTTATTTCTTAGAGAAGTTGTTTTAGAATTCTCTACCAACAAATTTTGGTGTCGATTAGGTGGTCGACTTCGGATTCGCTATAGCCCAGCAACCCCATTAAAACATCGTGGGTGTCTGCCCCGAGGCAAGGAGAAGGTCCTGCTGTTTCTAACTCGGTTTTTTCCATTAGCATTGGGTTGCCCGTGTGTTGCTCCATTCCAACTACTGGGTGTTCTAGCTCAACAATATATTTTCTAGCCTTTAAATGTGGGTCTGTGTGATGGTCTTTTGGGCCTTGAACCATCATTGCTGAAACTCCATTTTCTTGGAGCATCGCCACTACATCCATCGGCTCTTTGTCTTTTGTCCATTGACTAACCCAACTATCTATTTTAGCTCGGCATTCTAGGCGGGCTTTGAAAGTAGCCCAATCTTTATTTTCGCCACCTATCACATCTGCCAGCTTTAAAAACTCGTCGTCAGTTTTTGTGACAATTGAAACCCAGTTATCTTCACCCACACATTGATAAGTGTCATGAACAACTATTTCTTTAGAGCGGTTTCCATTCGCCACACAATCTCCGCTCACATAATCTTGCATATATAGATGCCCCAGAAAATATGCTCCTGCCTCGGCTTGAGACATATCAATTAGCTGCCCTTCTCCAGTTCTGGCTCGGTGGTCGATAGCTGCCAACACTGAAATAGCAAGCAACTTGCCAGCAATATGGTCAGGATGATTTAGAGAAGGGCCACAGGGGTACCGCCCTTCTAAATCTTCATCGCTATGGTTCCAAAGTTTATGAATTCCGGCAAATGCTGAGTTGATTGGGCCAAAGGCTGCTGTTTCACCCATCGGTCCTCCCCTTCCATACCCCTGAGATGACACATATATAAGTGAAGGATTAGCAGTCGACAACGCCTCGTAACTCAACCCCATCTTGTTTAGAGAACCACCCCGAAAGTTTTCAGCCACAATATCTGCTGAAGCACACAACTCAAATGCGATTTCTCGCCCCTTATCTGATGCCAAATCTAGCGCCACACTCTTTCGCCCTCGGCACTCAGCATTGAAGGCAAACCTCGCATCCAAATCTCCTGATTCTGAAATCCGCAAAACATCTGGATGAGTTCGTGATTCCAACTTTATAACTTCTGCTCCAAGCTCAGTGAGCAACCAACACATCTCTGGAACTACGGCAGCTGCCCCAAACTCTATAACTCGAATGCCAGACAGAAGTAAGTCGGGGGTGGTGTTGTTTGAAGTGGTGTTGTTTGAATTAGGCTTTCCAGCCAGTGAAAATGTGTCAATCTCATATCCCTCATTCGGGCAGAAATCTAGATTATCGGCATCCAACCATTCCTCCCCTTCTGCCAAAGATTCAACTGGAGAATCTGCTGCCAAACGCAAGCTAGCTGGAGTCTTTTCCATTTTCCACGGTGGAGTTGCGATTGGAATTCCTTCTAACCCAGCAAAATCTGTCTCGGCAAAAAATTCTCGTGACTTGGTCTGTGGGTGCTCCATAAATTCTTTCAATGTATGAACTGGGCCAATCATCGTTTTGTTTTGCTGGCTCTCAACAAATAGCTCATCACGAGTTCGTGTTTCTAGCGATGGGGCTGCCAGCAACCGAGCAATGTCTGAGTTCTGCGCACGAAAACCCAACACTTCCCATTCCTCAGTTAAGAGTGGCTCAGGATTGCCGATGACATTCAAAAATCCCTTCCAGTGTGTAGCCGTTCCAAGCACCGTTCTCACCCATCCATCTTTTGCTGGAAGCACCCAATAGGTGGAATCAGCAAAACGCCCACCGTGTGCTGGCAAATAAGGATTCTTTTCTAAATACCTTTCATACATAATCGACCACGGGTTCATCCCATTAAGTGCAGCCTCTTGAACTGAAACCTCAACCATTTGCCCACTGCTAGTTCTTCGCCTATCCATAACTGCCGCCACAGCGCCTACTGCGCCAAACACAGAAGCACAATCATGTGCCATATATCCAGGCAACCAACAAGGTGAAAGGTCGCTAAAGCCAGAAACAGCATGGGCGCCAGATGCACTAAATGCTGGCAGTGGCTCTAGTCTCCAGTTGGCATGTGGCCCCGCCAACCCAAAATCAGATAGCGAAATATGAATTAGCTTTTCAAACTGCTCAGAAATATTAAGTAGCCCATTTTCTTCTAATAGCTTTGCCCCCAGATTTTCAACCAGCACATCGGCGTGTGCGATTTTTTCAAACAACAAATCTTTTGAAAACTCCTCTTGGATAGCTCGCTTGTTGGCATTTCTAAACTTGTGAGCAAATGTTTCTTTTGCCTCCTCACTTTCTTCTTCAAACGGAAAACGAATTACATCTGCCCCCAAGTCAGCCAAGAAGCGGGCACACATTGCCCCTCTAATATCTGTGATGTCTAAAACCCTAAGCCCATAGAGCGGGCCCCGACTCTTCTTCGTGCCTCTTGATTTGTTGGAATTCTGTTCTGCCATGTTTTATTTTTATATTATTGTTTTGTTTGCATTTGTGTTTGTGTTTTTGATGTATTTTTTACGTTTTTGATATGTCTTTGCGTTTTTATGATTTGCCCTTTAAATCTTCAACTACCCCTGCCCACTTCTTCAGGCTCTCTTTATCTTTCGCCCACTGGCTGGCAGCTGAGTATGTCATTATTCTAACTTTTTCACTTGCATTGTCGTTGAGCTGTGAGTAACGTTCATAAAGCCTATCGGCAAGCTCACTATATGGAGCTTCCACACAATAATTAGAAAGCACCTCATCTGTTATAAGCGATGACATCTCTCCATGCTTGCCAGCCTTTTGAAGCTCCCGCAACTTTTTAGTCATATCGTCATATCCGTGATGCGCAAAAACTGGGGCATAAGCTGGCGTGCTACCATAGAAAGCTATCATCGTTCTTGCGTGTTCTAAATTCGCTTTAATCTCTTTTTTAGAATCGCCAGTGGCAGTCATTGTGTGAATTTCTAAAGTAATGTCATCTCTGCTTCGCCCAACTGCTTTTGCTCCAGCTTCAATTTCTGGTAAAACTTTCTCACTCACATATTCATACGAGTGGAATGGATGAATATGGATGCCATCAGCCACACTTCCAACCAGTCGACACATATAGGGCAACACCGCTGACAAAAATATTGGCTGATGGCTGTGACTAATCGGGCCAGGGCTCCACTGAGGCGTGAGCAGAGAGAGATTCAAAAATTCGCCTTCATAGTTCAACTCTGCCTTTCCACTGAAAGCATCAAAACATGCCTGAACCGCTAAAACATAATCTTTCATTCTTGGGCCAGGTGGTACGAACTCCATTCCATAGCGCCTCTCAATGTGTGCCTTAACTTGAGTTCCCAAACCTAAAATAAAACGCCCCTCTGTTGCATCTGCTAGCTCCCAAGCAATTTGAGCTGTCACCATTGGACTACGGGTGAAAGCCAACGCCACCGCTGTTCCGATTTGAATTTTTTCTGTTGCCAACCCAGCGGCAACACAGCTCAAATAAGCGGTTCTGCCTCCCTCTGTGAAATATAAAGCGCCAAACCCAGCAGCCTCAGCTTCTTTTGCAAAAGTAGCAGCCGTTTTTAGTGGCAGCGCGGGCGACATAATATCAAGTTCCAAGTGAATTCCTCCTACATAGATAAGATTAATTTCAATGGCTGAGAATTCCAAGTGGGCAAAATAAATGTAGGAAACAAGTGCCGACTAATTGAAAGTGCATGCTTTCAACTTGTAGGCTTTTTATATGGGAAATCGTTCAGAGTGGAAGCCGTGGGTTGAAAAACTGACGGCAAAGCGAAAACGCTCTAAAGAAATGGGCGGGCCAGACCGCTTGGAAAAATATTTTTATGGGCGAGGGCGAATGGATGTTCGCCAACGACTTGACCTGCTGTTTGACAAAGACACCTTCAAAGAAATCGGCGCACTAGTTGGCTCAGAAAGCGATATTCCAGCCGATGCATTCGTGTGTGGGTCGGGGCTTATTGATGGGCGCCCTGCCTTAGCTGGCGGAGAAGATTTTAGTGTGCTTGGAGGCTCAATCGGCTCTGGCGGAACATCAAAAAGGTATCGCCTGGCTGAGATTGCGAAGCGAGAAAAGGTGCCGTTGATTATGATGCTTGATGGCGCTGGGCATCGCCTCACAGACACTGGAGGTTCTAGAGCGCCGAACGACCTTTTGGCTTTGGCTGATTTAGGCGGGCATGTTCCGATGATATGTCTAGTGATGGGAGTTTCTGCTGGTCACAGCGCTATCACTGCTCCGCTTAGCGACTTCACTATTATGACTTCTTATGGGTCAATGTTTACAGGCGGGCCGCCTCTAGTTCAGGCAGCCACTGGAGAAACCGTCACCAAAGAAGAACTGGGGGGTGCAAAAATATGTGCCGAAATGGCAGGCACCGTTCATAATGTAGCCAAAGATGACAAAGTCGCTATTGAGATGGCAAAAAAATATCTTTCATATATGCCTCAGCACAGCGGCGGAGATTTGCCAAATAAAAAAGGCGATAAAGCTAGCGTAGACACAGCCCCCCGCTTAGTAGAAGAACTTTTAGATATCATTCCACCAAATGATAGAAAGCCGTATGACATGGCAGAGGTCATCAACCTGATTGTCGACAAGAGTAGTTTTTTTGAAGTTCAGCCCGACTTTGGAAAATCGCTCATCTGTGGGCTGGCATTTATTGGAGGAAGCGCTGTTGCCATCGTGGCAAACAATCCGCTCCATATTGCAGGCGCCGTAGACACAGATGCTGCCCTGAAAGGTGCTGAGTTTTGTGAGACAATTTCAAACTTTGGGCATCCAGTTATTTTTCTTGCTGACAACCCAGGTGTGATGGCTGGGATTGAAGCCGAGCAAAAAGGAATCTTGCGCTTTGGGGGAATGATGTTTAAAGCACAACGAAAAATGGCAAACCCAAAAATTCAAATAACAATGAGAAAGGCTTTTGGGTTCGGTGCTGTCACGATGGCACAAAACCCATTTGACAACCAAACCCTAACATTTTGTTTGCCAAGCGTGAATATGGCCGCCATGCCAGCAGAAAGTGGAGGCAAGGCTTCTGGCTTTGATACTGAAACTCAAACAGCCGTAGAAGAACAACAGCGGGCAGGGCCATATAGAATGGCAAATCGCCTTGGAACTGACGACGTCATCTTGCCCCAAGAGCTAAGAAACGCAATCCTTTGGGGTTTAGAGTTGGCGACTTAATTTCTAGATTTAGTAAAAAACTTCTTGAAGAATTAAGCCATTTGGTGGGGCAAGTTGACCAGCTCGACTTCGGTCTTTCGCTTCTATGATTTTTTGCATGTCTTTCCAGTGAAACTTTCCTAAGCCAATATCTACAAGTGTTCCAACGATGGAACGAACCATCTGGTGACAAAAGGCATTGGCTTGGATATGAAACCTGAGCAATTGATTTTTATGTTCATTTTTTCTAAACAAATCGCTAAAAAAATATAACCCCTTAAAGTCTTGCTCTCTTTTTAAACCATTTTCGCCTTTGGAATTCTGCACCCCCTTAAAACTTTTCGAAACACTTGGCAGATTAAATGGGGCTACATCAACTAACTCCCAGCTCGCCCTCATTACAAATCGTGAAAGCGATTTCTCAGGATTGCCATTGTCTTTTCTACAAAATGAACTGAAATCTTGTTCCCCTATTATAAAGCGCGTAGCTTTTTTCATTGCCTTTAAATCCAATGGCTTTTCAATGTGCCAAGCATGGCGAATAAGTGGATTTTGCATTCTTGTTATGTAATAGTGATAAAACCTAGATGTTGCCGATAACCGTGCATCAAAGTTATCGGGGGCAAAAGAAATCGCACGTATTGAAATTGACTCAGGGCAAATACTATTTAGCGATTTTTTGAGGGCTTCTAAATCAATACTTTCACTAATATTTTTTACTTTTGCCTCACTAGCATTTAGACTTCCACTTATAGCAACCGACACTACCTGCCCAAAAGCATGAACTCCAGCATCAGTTCTTCCAGCACACACCATTGAAAACGCACAGCCAAGAACTTGCTCTAATGCTTTGGTGAGCTCCTCTTCTACCGTTAAAACATTTGGATTCTTTACAAACCCCCTAAACTCAGAGCCATCATAGGCTAAGAGTATTTTCAAACGGCGACTACTATTGGAGCTGATTTTTCAAATATTTTCTTGTTTTAATTCTTTAATTAAGGTCTAGCCATTTGAAATGGCTTATATGACTCTGTTTAAGAAAGTTTACAAAAATTAATTTCGCTAGTTGAAATTGTTCTATATATAATGACAACTCAAATCAAACGGTTGGAAACCTAAATCTGGTTAAACCAATTCAATTCGAGCCATAGGGGCGTTATCGCCCTTTCTTGGGTCGAGTTTTAAGATACGCGTATAACCACCTTTTCGTTGATTATAGCGGGGGCCGACATCTGTCATCAACTTGTCAACTATTTCATCGTCATTGAGATATGACATTATCTGGCGAAGGTTATGAAGCCCACCCTTTTTTGCTTTGGTGATAATTCGCTCAGCTACTGGGCGAACTGCCTTTGCTTTGGCAAGGGTAGTCTCAATTGATTCAGCAGCCACCAAGCAGGCAACTAAGTTCGCAAGCATTAGTCGCTGGTGAGAGGCACTGCCTCCTAATCGGTATCCTTTAGTGGGTTTGCCTGGCATTATAATTCTCGCATTTGAATTGTTGCGTTTTAATTGTCGCCTTCGCTTTCCTCAGAGGTTTCTATCCCAAATGCATCTCCTGCGCTTCCATTCAGTGAACTATCGCCACCTGAGGTAATATCAATTTCACCTTCAACGTTTTCTTCAGCCCCAACAATAATTCCATCTCTTTCTGCTAAGGCCAAACCAATTGCGTCCAACTTCTCGATAACCTCATCGAGCGAATTCTTGCCAAAGTTAGTAATGGCTAGTAATCTATCTGGAGTGTACTGCAACAACTCGCCAATAGTTCCAATGCCTTCACGTTCTAAGCAGTTTTCGGCTCGCTGAGTAAGACTCAACTCTAGGATACTTCTTGCCAACTCCTGTGGAACTTCTTCTTCTATCTCGGCAAACTCTAAGCCTCTGGCATCATCACCAAACTCTTCAATCAATTCTGAAAGCGCACGGAGCGTTGAAGCAGCAGATGCCAAAGCATCCCTAGGTGTCATTACCCCATCAGTATTGACATCCAAAATAAGGCGGTCATACTCTGTCGACTCCTCAACTTGCATCGGCTCCACATCTATAGACACTCTTCTAATTGGTGAAAAAATCGCATCAATTGAAATCTTGCCAATGCTTGCCTGAGGAGAGCGGTCGGCAGGAACATATCCTCTTCCAACCCCAATGGTGAACTCAGCTGAAAAAGTGTGTCCGCTATTTACAGTGGCAATGTGCTGCTCTGGATTAAAAATCTCAATATCTGCATTAGTATTGAGAGCTTCAGCAGTTATCTGGGTTCCCTCACGACCTTTTCCTTCAACATTGACTGAAATCGTGACTTCCTCTTCAATGTGAGATTGAACCACAACATCTTTCAGGTTCAAAATGATGTCAATGACATCTTCTCTCACACCTTCAATGGTAGAGAATTCATGAGACACGCCTTCAAACTTTACGCTCGTTACGGCTGCCCCACTTAAAGTGGAAAGCAGAATTCGCCTTAGTGAATTGCCAAGAGTATATCCAAACCCTGGCTCAAGGGGGCCAATCGCAAATCGTTGATTTGTCTTTTTGGCTTTACTACTTTTGTCGTCATCTAGGGCGACGATTTCTGGGCGCTGGGCTACTAACACTGCTTTCTCCTTTTATATTTTTTATTTGTTGTTTTGTTTGTTTATTGTTTATTGTTTATTTTCTTTTGTTTACTTACTATAAAGCTCTACGATTAATTGCTCTGATACTGGAATATCAATTTGATCCCGCTCAGGTTCTTGGGCAACCTTAACTCCCCATCCACCATCCATAGACTCAAGCCATTCAGGCGCAGCTCTATCTAAGACATCTTGATTCCATTTGAAGGTTGGAGTGTCTCTCATGCTTTCTTTTACCGATATCTCATCGCCAATGGAAGCGCTATAGCTAGGAATATCAATTCGCTTTCCATTCACCAGAATGTGCCCATGGCTCACAAACTGTCGAGCTTGAGGTCGAGTGGCTGCCCACCCTGAACGATAAACCAAATTGTCTAAACGCAACTCTAAAAAGCGAAGCATATTGTGCCCCGTAATGCCTCCAGTTTTAGAAGCCTTCTTATAGATATTTCTAAACTGCCTCTCATTCAACCCATACATATGACGAGCCTTTTGCTTTTCTTGAAGTTGAAGGCCATACTCTGAAACCGTTCCCCTCCGTCTTGTTCGGCCACTGTCGCCAGGTGGATAGGGGCGTTTTTCAAGTGCCGCCGACTCACCCTTTGTGCCATAAATGTTGACTCCGAGTCTACGAGATACCCTTGCTCTTGGCCCACGATATTTTGCCATTAGCCTCTCCTCTTTTTCGGTTGCCTACAGCCATTGTGTGGAAATGGAGTCACATCGGTTATGCCGACAACATCTAGCCCCATATTCTGGAGCGTTCTAACTGCTGTCTCTCGCCCAGAGCCTGGCCCCTTGACTTTTATGTCAATCGTGGTCACACCATGTTCCATTGCTTTATTAGCAGCTTGTTCAGCAGCCATCTGGGCAGCAGAAGGGGTTGATTTTCTGGAACCTTTGAAACCCACTTGCCCAGAAGAAGACCACGAAATAACTTCTCCCTTCAAATCTGTAAACGTGACAATCGTGTTATTAAAAGTGCTCTTTATATAAACGGCAGCTTGAGAAATATTTCGTGAGCCTTTACGACTTTTCTTTTTGGGCTTTTTTGCTGGAGCTTGACTCTCTTCAGATTTGTCTCCTGTAGTTTGGACTTCTGCTGTTTTAGCTTCTACAGTTGCCACCGTTTCAGTTTTTGTGGTTGTTTCACTTGCGCCACTCTCAGCTTCCCCTTCGGCTCCTTTAGTCATATTTTCAGGTGCTCCTTCTTGAGGCGCATTTTCTTGAGGTGCAGCAGAAGCTGTTTCCATTGCCTCAGGAGTTGCTGATTCTTCTGGTGTGTCGGTAGTGTTATCTGAACTCATTTTTTAAGAATTTCTACTATTAAGCAACCTTTTTCTTGTTCGCCACTGTCTTCTTGGGGCCTTTTCTCGTTCTTGCATTAGTATGTGTTCTTTGACCATGTACTGGCAAACCTTTGCTGTGCCTAATACCCTGATAGCATTTAATATCTTTTTTGCGATTGATGTTCTGGCTAACCTCCCGCCTGAGATCGCCTTCCACCATTAGATATTGTTCAATGTGTTTTCTCAAGTTGGTAACATCTTTCTCGCTGAGATCGGCTGCACGGAGATTTGGGTCAACATCAACTGCTTCACAGAGATCTTCGGCAGCCTTCCTTCCAATGCCATATATATATGTCAGCGATATAACAGTTCGCTTGCTTAATGGAATGTCAACTCCTGCTATTCGTGCCATTTAATATCTTCCTTTAATACCTATCTATAATTTTTCTAGCTAACCTTGTCTTTGCTTGTGTCTGGGATTTCTACAAATAACGCGCACCCTACCATGGCGGCGAATTACTTGACAACGGTTGCACATTTTTTTAGCGCTTGCTCTTACTTTCATTTCCTTTTGTTTCTTTTGTTTCTCTTATTTCTCGTTTATGTTTTTGCTCTATTTTTTATTTATACCTATAAGTTATTCGCCCACGTTCCAAATCATAAGGAGTCAACTCAACCTGAACTTTGTCTCCTGGAAGAATGCGAATATAGTGCATTCGCATCTTTCCTGAAATATGTGCCAAGACCTCGTGGTCGTTTTCTAGCTTCACCTTAAACATTGCATTTGGAAGCGCTTCAACTACTGAACCTTCAAGCAATATAGCGTCTTCTTTAGAATTAGACATATTTGTTTTGTTTAAAATTCGCTAAAGTATGCAATAAATCGGTCATTCTATTCATTAATTTACTTTTTAATTCTACCCATTATTTATGAGTTTTTTCAACCCGATTCTCAATTTGAGCTATTTTCAATTTGCGACAAGAAATCTTCAAATACCTCTTCTTCTGTTCTGCCTCCATCAATACTTACAAGAATTCCTTTTTCATTAAACCATTCAAGCAGAGGCGCAGTTTGTTTTTCATAAAGCTCTAGGCGACGTTTGATAGCTTCTTCTGTGTCATCGGTTCTACCCCTGAGCAACATTCGCTCAATAACCGCTTCGTTTTTGACATCTATATTTATGGCAAGCACCATTTCAATATCTAGCTTTTCTAGGATTTGAATTAGCGCCTCTGCTTGTTGAGTGGTTCTTGGAAACCCGTCAAGAATAATGCCATTTTTTGAAACATCTGACTTAGTCAACCTCTCGGCCAGCAACTCACACATTAGCTCATCGCCAACCAGTTCACCTGAATCAAGCACCTCTTTCACCTGTTTGCCGACTTGTGTTTCTGCTTCAACGGCAGCTCGCAACATATCCCCAGTAGAAATATGGATAATGCCTGTTCGCTCAGTAAGCATTTGGCACTGAGTTCCCTTCCCTGAGCCTTGGCGCCCCAGCACGACAAAGCAAACTGCAGCTGGCACTAATTCAAAAAGCCTTCGTAGTTTCTCATCATCAACTGGCTGTCAATCTGTTTCATAGTTTCTAGGCTGACGCCCACAGCAATGAGAATTGAAATTCCGGTAAAGCCAAAAAGTCCAAGGGTAGGGTTAGTGGGGTCATAAGGAAAGGCTTGCGACAAAACCACAGCGGGAACAATAGCAACAGCTGCTAGAAAAAGTGCACCTGGCAAAGTTATGCGCGACAATATTTTCCCCAGATAACGTTCAGTTTGAGGCCCTGGGCGAACGCCAGGAATAAACCCACCTTGTCGCCTGATTGAATCGGCTTGCTTAACTGGGTCAAATGTTATAGCGGTATAGAAATAGGCAAACAACACGACTAATACACCTAATAACGTCAAATAAATTGGGTCTTGGGTATTTATTAGGTGGTCGTTCATCCATCGCTGAATACTTGCCCCCCATCCACTAGACGGCAATGCCACAGCAATCAACTGGGGCATATACAACATTGAGGATGCAAAGATAATTGGGATAACGCCCGACTGATTAACCTTGAGCGGAATATAACTGCTTCCACCTGCTGTCATTTTTGACCCCATAACCCGCTTAGCAAACTGCACTGGGATTCTTCTTTGCCCTTGTTCAACAAATACAATAATAACCAAAAGAGCTAGATACATTACTGCCACACCTGTCACCCACCACCAGCCAGCCTGTGTGCGAATGGTTGAAAACTGCGATGGAATATCGCTCACTACTGCTGCAAATATTATTATTGACATTCCGTTTCCGATACCCTTTTGGGTAACCAGCTCACCTAGCCACATAAGCAATGCTGTTCCAGCAGTAAGTGTTAACACCACTAACATCACCCGTTCAAATGTGAATATTGGCAAGAGGTCAGGAATGCCAGTTCGCACAATTCCCCCTCCGCCATTGTGAAATAAAAATGCAAACCCAGTGGATTGAATAATAGCGATGGCAATAGCTATGTAGCGAGTCCATTGTGTAATCTTTCTTTGCCCAACGGCTCCTTGTTGTTGCCACTGCTCAATTCGTGGAACCACCACTCCCAAAATTTGCATCATAATAGACGATGTAATATAAGGAAATATGCCCAACGAAAAGACTGCAAATTGCGTGAGCGCACCCCCTGAAAATAAACGTAAGAATGCCAACACCCCACCCTGCTCAGCCTCAAATTGTAGTGCTGATATTGCTTGGAAGTTTATGCCTGGAGCGGGAATAAATGCACCGATTCGATAGATAACAATAATCCCAATGGTGAAAAGAATCTTGTTTCTAAGATCTACAATCTTTACGACATTGACGATATTTTTGAAACTCGCAACTATGTTCATTTTTTGTTATCTTATTTGAATGGTTTATCGATTAGTGTGAGCTGAACCACGGGCCGGCGGACGTCTATCTCCCCAAGGCTTAGGTAGAATTTCAACACTCCCCCCAGCTGCTTCAATGGATTTTTTGGCTGCTTCTGAAAACGCATGAGCAGAAACTTTCACTGCTCGCTTAATCTCGCCCCTGCCAAGAATTTTCACCAGCTTCTTTTTTTGCAATAAGCCATGGGAAATAAGCACCTCAGGGTTAACTTCATTTTCTTTGAGCTCTTGTAGTGTGTCTAGATTTATGGGATGATAGCTAAAGCCAAACGGATTGTTGAAACCTCGCAATTTTGGAACTCGGCGGTGGAGTGGCATCTGCCCACCTTCAAAACCTATTGGAATTTTACTTCTGGCTTTCTGGCCTTTGGTTCCTCGGCCAGCCGTTTTGCCACGGTGGCCGCCAATGCCTCTTCCAACTCTAGTCTTGGCTTTCTTTGAGCCTTTGGGTGGTTTTAAATCGTGGATTTTCATTTGTCTTCAGATTTTTTTGTAGTTGCCGTTGATTTTGGTTTCGCTGATTTGGTTGTAGTTGACTTGGTTGTTGTTGATTTTGGTGTCGCTGATTTAGTTGTAGTTGACTTGGTTGTGGTTGACTTGGTTTTTGTGTCTGATTTAGTTTTTGTAGGAGTTGACTTTTCTTTTTCTTTTGAGGTTTTAGAGGTTGCAGGTTTTGAGGTCGTTGCTTTTTTAGTTGGTGTTTTAGCAGGCTCTTTTTTAGTAGTTTCTTTCTTTGTTTGCGTATTAGCAGCTTCTTTTTTCGCGTCTACATCTTTTTTTGCATCTGCATCTTTTTTCACATCTTCGACAACAACTAGGTGCCGCACCGCATTTATCATGCCTTTGATTTCCACACGATCAGGCAACTCATGAGTTTTTCCAATACGCCCCAGCCCCAATGCACGTAATGTTTTTCTGTGTTTGGGTTTTGTTCCAATGGAAGAACGGATTTGGCGAACTTTTATTTGACTCATTGTTTGAACATCCTATTTAACTTCTTTAGGCTCTTTAGTTTCTTTAGCTCTTGGCTCTTTTGATTTATTTTCTGTTTGCGAATTGTCTCCTAACTCTCCCATACTTTCAGCCTGTTCTTTTCTTTTCATTTCGGTTTCTTTGTAGTTTCTCCATAACCCTGCTGGCAAAAATTCATTTGGCTCTAGGCCACGAAGTTCAGCCACCTCATCTGGGCTAAGCAAGGATTGAAGCCCGTTAATAGTCGCCCGTGCAACATTTATATGGTTTGAAGAACCCAGCGACTTACACAACACATCTTTCACTCCTGCTTCTTCCAAAATAACTCTAGCTGCCCCACCAGCAATAACACCAGTGCCAGGCGCTGCTGGTTTCAGCATCACTCGGCCAGCGCCCCACTTCCCCAAAATAGAATGCACAATGGTAGAACCTGCCAATGGAACCCGAAAGAGATTTTTCTTAGCATTTTCAGTTCCCTTTTGAATGGCGAGGGGAACTTCTTTTGCTTTGCCGTATCCCAACCCGACTCGACCAGCCCCATCGCCAACTACTACAAGAGCAGAAAAAGAAAACCTTCGCCCACCCTTTACAACCTTTGAAACTCGGTTGATGTGGATGGCTCGAGATTCCCCAAGTTGTCCTGGCTGTCGTTCTTCAGTATTTTCGTTCAAAACTTCAACCCTGCCTCTCTTGCACCATCAGCAAGTGCTGCCACTCGCCCATGAAATTTATAGCCTGCCCTGTCAAACAGCACTGTCTCGATTTTTTGCTCTTTGGCTCGCTTGCCTATCAGCAGCCCGATTTCTTTTGCTGCTTCAATCGGTTTTGCGCCATTCATATTTTTTTCTTTAGAAGATGCTGCTACTAAGGTGTGTCCTTTGTCGTCATCAATTAGTTGCGCTTCAATATGAAAGTTTGAACGAAACACACACAAACGCGGCTTCTCAGCTGTTCCGACAATCTTCTTTCTTATTCTAAAATGCCGTCTAACTCTAGCTTTATTTCTACTCATTGCTCAACCTACTTACTTAACTGCTTTTCTAATAATGTGTTCGCCCTTATAACGAATTCCTTTTCCTTTGTATGGCTCAGGTTTTTTCAAGGCACGAATTCGAGCAGCTGTTTCGCCAACAGCTTGTTTGTCAATTCCAGACACTGTTATGCTCGTGGAATCTTCAACTTTAAATGACACACCCGCTGGTGCCTCTAGCTCAACTGGATGACTAAAGCCAAGTTGAAACACCAGCTTATTGTCGCCTTTGGCTTCGGCACGATAACCTACACCCACGATTTCAAGATCTTTACTATATCCTTCCACCACGCCTAGCACCATATTGTTTATGAGTGTGCGCGATAAGCCGTGCAACGAACGGGATTCCTTTTCATCATTAGAACGTTCCACAATTATCGTGTTGCCCTCTTCTCGCACAGTAATAGTTTCAGGAAGATCAAGGTTGAGTTCTCCTTTTGGCCCCTTCACAGCAACATTGAATGCAATAGTATTAGAAGCTCCAATAGGCTGAATTTTTATTTCTACCTGTTCGGGAATTTCAATCGGGGCTCTACCTATTCTTGACATTGCTACCAAACCTGACATAATATTTCGCCACCAATTCGTTTGCGGATAGCCTCACGGTCGGTCATAAGACCAGATGAAGTTGAAAGCACAGTAATACCAAGCCCGTTCAACGCACGAGGGATTTTGTCAGCCTTAGTGTAAACCCTAAGCCCTGGTTTGGAGACTGACTTTATGCCAGTAATAACCCGCTTTTTGTTGTCAGAGTATTTGAGCACAATGTTTAAGGTGTTGCTAGGATGGTCATTGCTTTCACGCACACTATAACCAGCTATATAGCCCTCCTTTTTCAGCACCTCTGCCAATGCCTCTTTGAGTTTTGAAGAGGGCATTTCAACCTGCCTCCTCAAAATAATATTCGCATTCCTAATGCGAGTTAACATATCTGCCAGTGGGTCTGTCATTATCTGCTCGCTTTCGTTACGCCAGGAATTTCCCCAGCGCTTGCCATCTCTCTAAAACACAACCTACAAAGCATAAATTTCTTAAAAACTGCGCGCGGGCGACCGCAACGACTGCAGCGGGTATAGCCACGCACCTTGAACTTTGGAATTTCTTCCTGCTTATTGATTAGTGCTTTCTTTGCCATATTGTATTGCCTCTCTTTTGTTTGTTAATTTCGCTCCCTGAGCGGAAACCCAAGTGCTCGAAGCAGGGCTTCGGACTCGTTGTCATTTTTCGTAGTTGTCACAATAGTGATATCCATTCCACGAACTCCATTTATTTTGTCATAATCAATCTCTGGGAAAATCAACTGCTCAGTAATGCCCATTGTGTAGTTGCCATTGCCATCAAATGCTTTGAAGCTCAGCCCTCGAAAGTCACGCACACGAGGGATGGCAAGATTGGTTAGGCGATC
The DNA here is from genome assembly GCA_020027305.1 of Acidimicrobiia bacterium. Taxonomy (GTDB): domain Bacteria; phylum Actinomycetota; class Acidimicrobiia; order Acidimicrobiales; family Hopanoidiivorantaceae; genus JAHRAM01. Next base: position 16,288 of record JAHRAM010000088.1, read on the forward strand.
AAAAAACTCCCACATCATATTGCCCCTAAGGGTTGTCTTTACGCCGATGGGGTTTCCTTCCCGCACCTTGAAGTTTGAAATTGAGGTTTTTGCTCGGGTAGGAACTGCCTTCTGGCCGCTGATTAAAGTAATATCTTCAAGCGCACCTTCTAATAAGTTTCCCTGAGTAACGGCTGCCCCCACACCAACATTGATAACAATCTTTTCAAATGTGGGAACCTGCATGATGTTTGGCAGCCCAAGACTTTCTTTTAGCGCTGGGCGAATCTCTTCAACGTAGAGTCGCTTCAAACGCGGAACTGAAGTGGTTTCGGTAGCTGTAGTGTCAGTGCTCATTTCAAATCTATCCTTACTTCAAATCTGATTTCGTGCGTTTGCATATTCTGATTTTTTGTCCGTTTGGGTCAAAGCGATATCCAACCCTTGTTGGCTTTCCGTCATCTGGGCTAACCACAGCAACTCGTGAAATAGGAAGTGGCATGTCTTTGTCGATAATGCCGCCTGGGATTACACCCTGCTGCGACCTATCTGATTGTCTCGGCTTTTGGTGCGACTTCACGATGTTTACACCATCAACTAAAAGCGTGCCTTTATCTGCAAATATTTTGGAAACCACGCCTTCCTTTCCTCTGTCTTTGCCAGACAACACGATTACTTTGTCGCCCTTTTTAATGCGAATCTTAGGGAACTTCTTTTCTTTTTTCGTTTTTGCCATTCTACAAAACCTCTGGTGCTAGTGAAACAATCCTCATAAACCTTTTTTCACGAAGCTCTCTTCCAACTGGGCCAAAAATGCGAGTACCTCTTGGCTGGTTAGCTTCATTCAAAAGCACGGCAGCATTTTCATCAAAGCGAACATAGCTACCATCTGTTCTGCGATTTTCTTTTTTGGTGCGAACCACGACACATCGCACAACTTCACCTTTGTTAACGCCGCTGTTTGGCATGGCGTCTTTTACTGTTGCCACAAACACATCACCGATGCCAGCATATCTACGGCCTGTTCCTCCCAAGACACGGATGCACAAAACTTCTCTAGCGCCAGAATTGTCTGCCACTCTTAAACGGGATTCTTGCTGAATCATCTAGCTGTCTCCACTACTTCTAGCAATCTCCAACGTTTCTTCTTTGAAAGCGGGCGGCACTCAATCATTCTTACTTGGTCACCGTTCTTTAGGGTATTTTCTTCATCATGAATATGGAACTTTTTGGTACGTTTAATAATCTTTCCATACTTTCTATGAGTCACCCTTGATGTAACTGCCACCACTGCTGTTTTATCCATAGCAGCTGACACCACCGTTCCAGCTCTGATTTTTCTAATCTTGCCTTTTTCATCTTTAGCAGTTTCTTCAGCTGCTGGAATTGATGTAGATACGTCTTCAGCGCTAGAAAGATTATCTGTTGCTTCACTTGTTGAAGCTGGAGCATTTTCCATCTCTGGAGTTTCAGAGATATTTTCAGCGGTTGGTTCTTCGGTAGTCATTTATTTCTTCTCTTTTTTGGCTTTAGCTTTCTTTTCTTTTTTCTTTTTTGTTTCCTTTACCTCTTCTATTTCAGCAGTGGTTTCAGGTTCTTCAATATCTTCTTGTATTTCTTGTGTCGCCTTCTCATCTAGTTCAGCTTGGATGTCTTTTTCAGGTTCAGGTTCCGCGTTTTCTATTTCTTCTGCTTTCTTTTTCTTTGTGGTCTTTTTGGTTGTTGCTTTTTTGGCTTTAGGTTTCTTAGCTTTCTTTTCTTTAACCTCTTCAGTATCTTCAATGTCGTCTGTCACTGGAGTATCTGTCGCTAAAGGAATAACTCCATCTTCTGCTTCTACTGCTGGGGTGGCACTCTCATCTTGTTTCACCAATTGTTGTTTGAGATTGGCTTCCCGAGTCGGCATGGAGCTCAAAACTTCTGCTGCATTTATTTCACCCTTTATTTCACGACGACGAATTTCTGTCATTAGTCGCGCCACTGCCCGCTTAGTATTTCTAATGGTTGAAGCTGAGCTAGCAGGATTATCACCTGAAGTTAAACGTCTCATCCTAAGAGTGAAAATATTATCCTTTGCCTCATCTAGTTGGTTGAACAACTCGGTGTCAGATAGCTTAGTTAAGTTAGTCTTTGGCATTCTTACAAACCTGTATGCCTTTCAATAAATGTTGCCTTGATGGGTAGCTTTTGAATTGCCCGCTCAATGGCATCTTTTGCAATCTGGCGGTCATGATAAGTGAGCTCAAACAAGATTCTGCCTGGACGAACTACTGCAACCCAATATTCAGGGTTTCCCTTGCCTGAACCCATCCGAGTTTCAGCAGGCTTTTGGGTCACTGGCTTATCTGGGAAAACATTTATCCAGAGCTTTCCACCTCTTTTCACATGGCGAGTTATTGCCACACGGGCAGCTTCAATCTGGCGAGCAGTTATCCAACCAGGCGCAAGAGCCTGTAAACCAAAGTCGCCAAAATGAAGGGTGGCGCCACCCTTAGTGTTTCCCTTCATCCTGCCCCTATGTTGCTTACGGAACTTGGTTTTCTTTGGCATCAACATAACTAAAGTTCTCCCCTAATTATTTTCCTCGTTTGTACGGAAGTGAGGCGTCTCGTGTTGCTCTTTTGCAATCCGTTCAATTTCTTCTTCTTGTTCTAAAAGTTTTTCAAATGCCTCATCAGTTTGCCCAACAATGGATTCAACTGGGTCGACTTCTTCTTCACCCTTGCCTGCCATCTCACGGCCCGAACTAGAGATAACGGTTCCCATAGAAGAGGTATCTGTGGACTCAGCGCTCTTTTCAACTTCCTTTTTGCTTTCCGTCTCATGGAGCTTTGACTTATATGGAAGCTCATCACCTTTGTAAATCCAAACTTTCACGCCAATTCGCCCATAGGTAGTGTGGGCTTCACGGAACCCATAATCAATGTTGGCACGAAGAGTATGTAGCGGAACCCTGCCTTCACGATACCATTCTGTTCTTGCCATTTCAGAGCCACCCAACCTTCCAGAGCATTGAACTCTAATGCCTTTAGCACCAGCTTTTTGTGCATTTCTAATGGCTCGCTTCATAGCACGGCGGAATGCTACCCTAGCAACCAGTTGGTCAGCAATGCCTTGTGCGATGAGGGCAGCATCAAATTCTGGCTCACGGATTTCTTCAATGTTGAGCTGAACTTGGGGATTATCGGTTATCTTCACCAACCCTGCTCTCAGACGATCTGCCTCTGCTCCCTTTTTGCCGATAACTACTCCTGGACGCGCTGAGAAAATATAGACGCTTATCTTGTCGTGGGTTCGCTCAACCTCAACTCGACTAATAGCAGCATGGGGCAGTTCACGCATAATGTATTCACGTATTTTCCAATCCTCTGTTAGGAACTTGCGGTAATCATCGCGTGTTGCAAACCAGCGAGATTTCCAGTCGGTGACTACACCGATTCGAAACGAGTATGGATTTACTTTTTGTCCCATTTATTTAATCTATTTGAATTATTTGTCTTTTGTTTCTGGTTCGTCTTTTTGATTTTTTGCGGCTTCTTCTTTTGCTTCAGTTTTTGCGGCTTCTTCTACGGCCTCTTCTTCTGCGGCTTCTTTTATGTCATCGGTTTCTGCGGCTTCTTTTACGTCAGCGGTTTCTTCTTTTGTATTTGTGTCTTCGTCTACTGTATTTTCTTCCACTGCGTCTTCTGTGCCATCACTATCACTTGTTTCAGTTTGAGATTTTTGGCTAGTATCTGTTTCTTGGCTGTCTGTTTCTTCTACTTCTTGGCTGTCTATTTCTTCTATTGCTTGGCTATCTGTTTCTTGACTTGCTGCTGCACGTTGTCCCTCTACTCTTTTGCGACGCGCAACCGCATCTGCTGACTGACGGCTTTGCCCTTGCTCACGTAATTTATCAAGCTCTTCTGGGGTGTAGCGACTTACGATAATTGTAATGGTAGAAGTACGTTTATTGATACGGGTTGCTCTTCCCCTAGCCCTAGCACGCCACCTGCGAAGAGTTGGCCCTTCATCTGCAAAACACTCTGAGATAAATAGCTCTTCAGCTTCAATGCCATTGTTTTCAGCATTTTTAACAGCGGAGTTCAAACAATGGGTGATATTGTCAGCAGCCTTTCGCTCGGTTAGTTTCAAAATGTCGATAGCTTTCTCATAAGACTTTCCACGAATCAAGTTCAACACTGGCCTAACCTTTGATGCCGAAATGCGCACATACGCCTCTTTGGCTCTCGCGCCTGGCCTTTCGGGCGCTATATTTCTTTTTTGTGCTGTTTTGGTTGCCATTTAGCGAACTGCCCTTTCTTGCCCAGCGTGAAAACGAAATGTACGTGTAGGGGCAAACTCACCCAGCTTGTGCCCTACCATCGTTTCGGTAATATAAACAGGAATATGCTTTCTGCCATCATGAACAGATATTGTATGCCCAACCATTTCAGGAATGATAGTAGAGCGCCTTGACCAAGTTTTAATAACTTCTTTTTCGCCACGATCATTTAAGACATCCACCTTCTTTAGCAAGTGGGAATCTACAAACGGGCCTTTTTTCAAACTTCTTGGCATATCTTTTTGTTTTCTTTCGTTATCTTATTTCGCTCTATAAATTTTTCGTTTATCTATTTTTGCTTAATTCCTCAGGGCTACCTTCTAGTTCCACGTTTGCGACGTCTTCTAATAATCATGTCAGATGACCGTTTCTTTGGGTTTCTCGTGATTGACTCTGGCTTGCCCCAAGGCGACACTGGGTGACGCCCGCCTGAGCTTTTGCCTTCTCCTCCACCAAGCGGATGGTCAACTGGATTCATAGCCACACCTCTGGTTTGTGGGCGAACACCCTTCCAGCGATTTCTCCCAGCCTTGCCAATCTTTACAAGCTCATGTTCAGAGTTTCCAACCACACCTACTGTGGCACGACAATCTAAATGAATTTTCCGCATCTCAGTGCTTGGCAGGCGAAGCGTTGCATAATCACCTTCTTTAGCGGTCAGCTGGGCACGACCCCCAGCACTTCGAATCATTGCTCCACCAGCTCCTGGCTTCAACTCGACATTGTGAATTAAAGTTCCTGTTGGAATATAGCGGAGTTCAAGTGCATTGCCTGGGCGGATATCTGCCCCTCGCCCACACTCCAGCTTGTCTCCCACAGAAAGACCTTCAGGGGCAAGAATATATCTCTTTTCGCCATCTACAAAATGAAGCAGGGCAATTCGGCAAGTTCGATTGGGGTCATACTCAATGGAAGCCACCTTTGCTGGAACTCCATCTTTGTCACGACAGAAATCTATTTCGCGGTAGCGCCTTTTGTGACCGCCCCCACGATGACGGGCTGTTTTTCGTCCTTGATTGTTTCGCCCACCTGTTCTCAACTTTGATGACGTAAGTTTTTTGTGTGGCGAGGTAGCGGTTAGTTCAGAAAAGTCTTGAACGGTTTGGAACCGCTGACCAGCACTAGTTGGATTTCGTCTTCTTATTCCCATTTGTTTCTACAATCCATAAAGGTCTATTTCGCCTTCCACCACTTTAATCATTGCTCGCTTATAGCCTTGCCGCCTAAGTATTCTGCCAGTTCGCGTGCTTCGGCTTGAAACCGTCTTTCTATTTAAGATGTTTACCTTGCCGACCTTCACCCCAAACAGTGCTTCCACTGCATTTCGAATCTCTGGTTTTCTAGCTTGGGGAGAAACTTTGAATGTGTAAACATTGTCGGCTGCCAAAATGGCGCTCTTTTCAGAAATGATTGGCTCAAGGAGGATGTCTCTCGCGTCAGGCATTATTTTTCGCCCCCATGTGGAATCAGCTCCAAGCTCTCTTTTGTGAACACTACAAAATCTGAGGCTAAAACATCAAATGTATTGATTTGGTCGGGAGCCAGAAGACAGATGGATGTAAGATTTCTAAAGCTGAGTTGTGCCGTCAATTCTTGCCTCGGCAGAACTAAAAGCACTTTGCCTGTGGCTCCGATGGCTGCCAACTTCTCAGAAGCTGCTTTGGTGCTGGGTGTATCGCCAAAATCCCAACTATCCACGACCAGAACTTTTGAATCAGATGCACGGTCGCTAAGCGCTGACCTAAGAGCCAGCGACTTCATTTTCTTAGGAGTTCGCTCAGCATAATTTCTGGGTCGTGGCCCATGAACCACACCCCCACCACGCCACTGAGGTGAACGGATTGAACCGTGCCTGGCTCGTCCAGTTCCTTTTTGGCGCCAAGGCTTTGCGCCTCCGCCTCTGACTTCCCCACGACTTTTGGTTTTGTGAGTGCCAGCCCGTTTGGCTGCCAACTGTGCGTTAACGACTTGATGCATCACGCCCACGTTTGGCTCAATCCCAAACACCGACTTATCAAGCTCTAGTTTTGACTTTTCTTCTCCTTTTGAATCTAATACTGAAACATTTGAAGAGTATCCCGATAGAGCATTAGAGTTGGCGATTCAAATTCATAATGACGTTATTTCA
>JAHRAM010000103.1 GCA_020027305.1 Acidimicrobiia bacterium
GTTCTTCAAGAACCTTTGCGCCCATTTTTTCAAGAGCACAAAAAACTTCCACATCAAAAGCAAATCTCTTTACTTCCACCTTTTCAAAAACAGCTTTAGCAGTTGTAAGAGAAAATGCCTTGGCTCCACACTGGGTATCTATATTTCTTTTTAGTACCCATCGCTTAGTTAGCCATCTAAGAAATCTGCTACCAAAACTTCTAGCTGAACTATCTGCCTGAGTTGAGTTTCGCACTCCAACAGCAGCATCAAAGCCACCACCTGCCACTGCTAGATAGAGCTTCTTTAAAAAATCTGGGGAATACGACAAGTCGGCATCTGTATATAAAACAACCTTGCCTTTGGCTTCAAGCATGCCTGCTTTTACAGCAGCACCTTTCCCTTGGTTTGTTTCAAGCTGAATTAAATTATCAGCGCCTTCTAAAAACTCTTGGTCTTTTGTGGAACCATCATCTACAAGAACAATTTCAACTCCAACGTCTGAAAACTCTTCACGGATAGTATGAAATGTCTCCTTTAGAAATCTGCCCTGATTGAATACGGGAATGACAATACTTATTTCAGGCACTGTTGGTTTATCTTGCATTGACTTTTTCTAGTCTTCTTCTTCGCTCCCAAATGTAAACCCCTGATAGCAAAACAATCCCTAGACCGCTAAGGCTATATCCCAAATATTCCACTCGACTCCACTTGTAGCTAAGCACTACTTGATTCTTGGTGGGTATTACCACCATCCAATTGGGAGATGCCCTGTATGGACCCATTGCACCTGATACAGTCCAATTTGGAAAATACGAAACCTTTACAAGAATTGGAACCCCAACTTGGTCTACCTGAAATTCAATTCGCTCATCAAAAACTTGAATCTTTGAAACCTCTGCTGGAATGAGTTGTTGTCTTTGTGGTTCTTGGATGGGTTGAAGTTTGTGTGTCTCAAATCCCTGAGGGGTCTCAGGTTTGTGAAACATTAGTTTTTCATAACCGTCTGGACCACTTGCTAAATAATGAACATCCAATCTATTCGGGTCAATCCACCACTCATTTGTTTTTTCAAGCCAATCGCTTTCACCGACAACTGCTGGCAAATATTGTAGTGGGACCACCAAATCGGAATTACTTACTTCATAAACCACATGTGGAACTAGATTAAACTTTGTTAATCGGTTTATCTCTTGCTGGTCTTCTGGAAAACTGACAATCCTTGTTAACTCAATATGTGCATTAGCTAAGTTAATTATTTTTTCGCTCCCTGCAATAAGATACCTAACCCCTAATATTTGTAGATGCCTGACTCCTCTATTAAACAATTCGTCATCCCCAACACCTCTATTGACGTAACTAAGACCACGTACCACCTCAGAACTTTGCGCTGATACCTGTGTAAGTGAAATATAATAATATGGCGATGTTGCAGATGACTCAGTGTAAAGCCCATCTATAGCAGTAATGCAGCTATCAGTCCAATAGGGAAGCATATTTCTCACAAAATTGACCCCGTAGCTATCCTGTCGGTTTATTTGATATTCCCATAAGGAGCGTCCACAGCCACGTTCTTCTCCGACTCTTTTCATATTTTCTATCACTTGAGAGAGTTCGGACCATCCTGGTCCTTTATCCTTGCCTGGGATTCCTGTTTTTTTCTCTAAACCAGAATAATTCCATTCAGCCCAACTAGCTGAATTGTGCCGCAGGGCTTTTGTAGTTATCTCATGTAAGCCAGGAATGTGAAGTCCAAAATTGTTGTCTTTGTTGTGCCATCCAGCATAGTTAAGACGATGTTGTAAGCCTACCGAATAGAAAACAACTAATACAGTGAGCAAAGTAGTGGAAAACAGTAAAGCTTTTCTAACTTTTGAATGCGTTACTAACACTCTTTTAACTTCTTCAGCCTTATTAGATTTTTTATCTATACTGCGACTTAACCGACGTGAGGCTATTTGGGATTTTCGTTTTTCGATAAGAATTGGCAGATATAAATAAGCGAGAGCAAACGCTACTAAAGTCAACCCAATTGCTGAAAAAAGAAATATCTTGTCAAAAAGCAGTTCAGCTGGTGCCCTAGCATTTCGAAATAATTCCTTAACCCGTTGATTGGCATCATCCAATATTCGCATAGCTTCTACAGTGTCAGGTGTTAAATTAGCTTGAATGTTGGCACTTTCTAATATGCCATCAACTTGAGGATTCACTATTGCCTCAGCGTCTTTGGTTTTATGTATAGCTCTTGTGATAGCGCGAACAGCATCTCCAAACAATACAGGGCTGAGCAAAACAAAAATTGAAATACCAGAAACAAGAGGCGCAATTAATTGTAAAAACCACCTCTTTATATTGCTTCTTGTTCGTGGTAGGGAAATTCGGTATTTTATCTTTTCAAGAAGCCTGGGCCAAAATAAAATAAATAAAACAAATGCAACCCCCATCAAGCTAACCACAGAAAGAAGTATAATCTTGTCAAAAAGGAACTCGGCTGGTGCCCTAACATTTCGAAATAATTTCTTAACCCGTTGATTGGCATCGTCCAATATTCGCATAGCTTCTACAGTGTCAGGTGCTGAACTAGATTGAATATTTGCAGTCTCTAATATGGCATCAGCTTGAGGCTGCACTATTGCCTCGGCATCTTTGGTTTTATGTATGGCTCTTGCTATAGAACGAACGACATCTCCTAAAAGATGGCTAAATAAGATAAAGGTGGAAACAACACAAACAAATGGGATAGCGATTTTTAAAAACCATTTCTTTGAAGGCTCTATAATTTTTTGTCTATACCTGAAAAGGCTCTGCATGAAAAGGCCTACCCCTAAAGCAGCCAGCAAAATAATACATAGATAGTACAAGGGCAAAAGCCTGTTAAAGAAAATGGTTCCATTGTCAACAAGCCTAAAGATTAAAGCAATTATCAAAGCGCTAACTGCCAATGCTCTACCCAGACGAATTTTGTGAACAATAGAAACAACGGTAGCAGCAAATGCCATTACAAAAATCCAATGGAAATCCCCACGGAACAAAAAGTCAGCATAAAATGCCTCTTTTTGCCACTCAAATCCAGTCAGATATGACCGCCTCAGTAAAAATGGCACAACCCAAAACGAGCTAAGTAAAAAAGCAGATCCTGTAACCCATGCCAGCCACTTAAACTCTTTAAACATTTTCTTGCTTGGCATCACCAGAAACGTAGCAATTGTTATAAGAGTAGCAAAAAGCCCTGCCAACGGATGGCACAATACGGTGAATGCCAGTAGAACAGCAGTTCTAACCTTCCACCCCCCAGTTTTTATGCCTCTCAGTAAGGCACCAAAATAAAAGAGGCAAAAGGCCAATCCCCAAGTTTCAGCATATTCCCCAGCTAAATTGGCGAAGGCATTTCCCCCCCATATAGTGTGATTATCATCGTAAATGAAAATTAATGAAAACAGAGCAAAAACTATTGGAATTGGGCGTTTGAACCCACTTCCCCTCCCAAGGAAAAATGCTCCAAATGGAAGGGCTAGCAACCCAAGCACCGTAACAATTTTTGTTGCCGTAATATCTGGTATTATGAATGAAAGAGTAGCTGCTGTGTAATTTGGAATAACTGGATAAAAAGTAAAGGCAGGCAATCCACCAAACCAGTCATTTGTCCATCCAGATAGCTCTGGAAACAAACTCCTCTTGATAAAGTCTGGGCCCCAGATATGTGCACCAGTATCGCCCCCCGTGAGCGTAGTGTCTGAGAAAAGGTCGCCAAACAAATTGTTCTGCCATAAAATCACAAAGGTGGCAGACAAAAGCGTTAACAGTTCCAACACCAAAAGCCAGCTTGGCCTACTTAAATTATTAGCTAAATGTCTAGGGGTATTTCTTAAAAACCTGAGGCAAAATACTAAAACCCTAATTAAGCCATCTCTTGAGCTTTTATCAGAAGGTGAGTCTGTTTGTATTGTTGTATATGTCATTTGCAAATATTAGAGTTGGAGAATAAATGCTACCAAGTTAAAGCCTATATGAGTAGCGATTGCCATCCCTAATCGTCCAGTTCTATTAACTATATAGCCTAAAACAACACCAATAACGAACACGCCCCAAAGATGCCACTGTGCGTTCCACGAGATATCCAGAGAATAGTGAACCGCTGAAAAAAGAACAGCCACCAAAATAATTGCAACGTGTCGATTCTTAATAAATTGAATTGCTGCCCGCTGTAAAAACCCCCTAAAAAATATTTCTTCCACAATTGGGGCTAATACTATTGTAAGTATTACAAGAATAATTTTGCCACTAACCCCATCAGCTTTTTCAAAAATTTCTTCTGCTGCTCTAGAGATTTCACTACGATTAACAATCGGATAAAACGGCAAGTAAAGTATTAAAAGAATTGGAAACTGAATGGCTGCACCAATAGGAATACCTAAAAGATCTATGGGCTTTGCTGCAAGTCCAAGTTCTAAGGACCATTTCTTTCGGTAGCTCCAGACAAAACAGGTTAACAATTCAGCAGCCGACAATACTAGGGAAAATATAAGTAGATGCCATAAAGGGTCATTCTTTTCAGTACCTAAACCTAAGCCAAATAATATCGCACCCCCCAAAATCCAAACTAAAACCCCAATTAAAAGGGAATAGAAAAACTTAAAGCCGTTTTTGCCCGCTATCATAAAAATATGTCGTCTTTACCGCCAAACGAGGCAGGGGAAGCCCCAGAGAAAAAAAATAAGTGGCGAGCTTTTTCGATTCCCATATTGCTTTTAGTGATTGCTAGTGCGATATTTCTACCTAGATTTCTTTCAAATGATTCTAGGGATGAAATTAATTTTAATGAATTCATTCAAAAAGTTGAGAACAAAGAAGTCAAAAAAGCAGAAATAAACAATAGCAATGGAAGTATCAACGCTGAACTTATAGATGGAACAAAAATCAAAACCAATGGACGAATTCGACAAACCGAAAAAAATTCAGAGCTAATTGATGAAAATGTAGACGAGGTAAAATTCTTCACCCCTCGCTCAAACTTTTGGCTTGGGTTCATCCAAATCATCTTACCCATCGCTCTTTTGATTTTGTTTTTCTGGTGGCTGCAGAGACGAGCAAAAGGGCAGCTTGGTGGGATTATGTCAATTGGTCGGTCGCGTGCAAAAACATATTCCACTGAACGACCCAACACCAGTTTTGATGATGTGGCTGGCTACAAAGGTGTGAAAAAAGATGTTGAAGAAATTGTTGACTTCTTATCAAAGCCAGACAAGTTTGCAACTATCGGTGCCAGAATTCCAAAAGGTGTTTTGTTGGTAGGGCCGCCAGGAACTGGAAAGACATTGCTGGCACGTGCTGTTGCTGGCGAGGCTGGGGTAACTTTTTCATCAGTTACTGGCTCTGACTTTATGGAGATGTTTGTAGGCGTAGGCGCCAGCCGAGTTAGAGATTTATTTCAGAATGCAAGAAAAACTGGTAAGGCAATTATCTTCATAGATGAAATCGACTCAATTGGGCGAAAGCGAGGTGCAGGACTGGGCGGAGGACACGATGAGAGAGAACAAACCCTAAACCAACTGCTTTCAGAGTTAGATGGATTTGAAACTACTGAAGGCATTGTAGTGCTGGCAGCTACTAACCGCCCAGACATCTTAGACTCTGCGCTGCTTAGGCCTGGAAGATTTGACCGCCAAGTTATTGTTCCTCTTCCTGAATTGTCTGATAGAAAAGAAATATTGAAAGTTCACATAAAAGGAAAGTCTACTGGTGATGATATTGACATAGATGTAATCGCAAGGGGCACACCTGGAATGAGCGGAGCAGACCTCGCCAACCTAGTTAACGAAGCAGCTCTTTTTGCTGTTCGCGACAACAACTCAGAAATTCATATGAACCATTTTGAACAAGCCCGTGACCGTATATTGATTGGACAAAAACGAGAATCATTAGCACTTTCAGAAATTGAACGAAAAACTGTTGCCTACCATGAAGCTGGGCATGCTATTTGTGCAGCAGTGCTAGAAAACACTGACCCTCTCCACAAAGTCACCATCATTCCCAGCGGAATGGCGCTAGGCGTTACGCTTTCATTGCCAATTGAAGAAAGGCATATCTACCGCAAAAACTACATTGAAGATACATTAGTGCTTAGCCTCGGAGGAAGAGTTGCTGAAGAAATAGTGTTTGATATGATTTCAACAGGTGCAAACGATGACTTGGTTCGTGTTACCGAGCTAGCAACAAAAATGGTGCGAGAGTGGGGAATGAGTGAAAAAGTCGGGCCAATGGCTTGGGGGTCAAACAAAAATGTTTTCTTAGGCGATGAGTTAATGGCTGCTAAAGAGTATAGTGATGATACAGCACGGGTCATTGATTTAGAGGTTGAAGAAATTCTTCAAAACCAGCTAAAGCGATGCCGAACATTGCTTAAAAAACACAGGAAGGCGCTGGATGCTGTGGCAAATGCTTTGTTAGAACAAGAAACCATACAGGGCGAAGAAGTTGAACGGCTAATAACTGAGAGCAAAGGGAATGGAGCTACCCCTAAAAGCGAAAAAGCAAAAACCACCAATTTAGAAGCTGGAAAAAATAATAAAGAAAAAGATTCAGAGAAATAATACGATTAATTCTTGCTCTATGTTCTGTGGTTGGTGTTGTAGGGTTAGGATTTTTAGTTGCAACATTACAACGAAGAACACAACAAAAAAATGCTCGCGCAAATCAGGGGGTTACATATCAAAGATACTCCCCTGTTCCATCTAGAGTAAATCTTTCTGACTCTAAAACGAGTTTCCCAACTCAGTTTGCCTTATGGGTATTTACAGCAAAAACCTGTAGAACTTGCCCAGGTGCTATAAGAGTTGCAAAGCAATTTGAAACAAATTCTGTTTCAGTTCTAGAGTTCACCTATGAAAAAGATAAAGACATCCACAATCTATATGGAATAGATTCAGTTCCGCTAACCCTCATAATTAAAAAGGCTGATGAAAAGATTGGGGAAGTTAAAAAGTGGTTCTTTGGCCCGCTAAGCAAAGCAGAGCTTGATGACGAATTAGATGTAAAGAATTAGATGTAAAGAAAAATTGACAGCAAAAACAAACATTCATTTTAAATTAATTTACATTTAAATTAATTAAGATACAGGTCGTATTAACACAGGGGAACTTGAAACCACCTGCTCTATATCAGCGGTCTTACTTTTATCTAGCATAAGCAACAACCTTCCCAAAGGTGGTATTTCAACTTCACTTGAACCGCTGACCCTAACTTTTGCAATAGTATCTGATGCTGGATTTATGATTGCCACATCAGCAACTTCCAAATCATTAAACCTAAGCTGATGCTTATAAATGTTTCCTTTGGTGCTTGAAACATATAGCCCCATTTCTTCAAGCAATCCATCAGGAGTACGCAATCTGGTTTGAACTTTTTGAACTACAATATCTGACGTGCTTGAAAAAATCGCCCAGTGTAATAAATTCGGCATTTCAAAATCTGGTCGCATTTCAACTGGAGGAAGTTCTGAAAGCGGATGGTGCCCCCCAGCTGCATTGGCTGATGAGATTGCCAGAGATACACGATGGGCTGGTGGAACAGCAAATTTTTTCATAGCAGGAACTCCAGCCTCTGAGATAAATGTAACTTCTACCTCAGCTTGCATTTCTTCACTAGGGTTATAAATCGTATATGAGCTTTGAACCAGTGGATTTGTTCCAACAGGGAAATACCAAGACTTAGCAGGCAAAGAAGCAGCTACCAAGATTGCTTCCCCCCATAGCCTTGAAAAGTCTGATCCTGGTTCTGTGGGAAATGGGTGTTTGGCTTCAGGACAATTGCGAGAAATATTTAGCGACTTGCCTGTAAATGTTTGGTATTTTGAAACTGCAACCTTACCCACCCGTGTGGTCAAGTGGGTTGAAAAATGCTGCCTTCGCACAACTTTTTCTGAAACATTGACAACCAACGTGCTAGTTGATGGAATTACTAACCCATCATAAGGATTTCTTATGCCATCATCCGTTGAGAGCTTAATGTCTACTATTGCAGTGTTTTGAAATGGATTAAAGATTAAAAGAAAATAGCAAGCATCTCTGCCTGTAGAACCAAAGGGGATTATCCATTCTGAGCTAACTCGATTTATACAAACATCAGTGTCTGCTACCAATCCATCCACAGAAAACTCAACTAAAGCTGACATGAACACAGAAGAGCTTTCAAGTAGCAAATTGACCCTTTCTAGATCTCCAAAACGTTGTTGCCTTACAAGAACCTCTTTAAGCAAATGGTACGGGGAAATCTGTTCTGAACTATTTTTGTCAATTTTCACCTCAAATACACCTGACAAATAAGGCGTAGATGTTTCTTCAAACAAATTGGAGTAAAGGGTCACCCTAGCTGTTTCATTTTTAGAAGTGGAGTTAGTCAAAAATAGTGGTTTAGATTGACTAAGCATTGGGCAAAACCAACTAAGTGAGCTAACTGTATTATTTTTTTGCTCAGGTACCATATTTGGTTCAACCCGTTGCCAAAAAGCAAATGTCGCAACAAGCAAGGGAATAAAAACGATGATGGGCCAGCGAAGATTTCTCAGGCTCTTTGTTTTCATTTATTGCCTTCCGCCGATTTCTTCGCAATTCTTCTTATTTGAATCACCGTTAAAAATATTAGCAACAAAAGCAGGGCTACCTGAAAACCCAACCATAGCTTATGTGTGGATGAGGTCTCATACCTAAGTGTGGCTGTTCCACCGCTATGTGAATATTTCTTGGCAAACCCAAAAACTGGCTCGGATTCCACTTTTGCCCCGCTTACTTGAAAATTCCAATTGCCACTATCACCCACAAATAAATCACCAGTTGAAATGCGTTCTTGATCTGAGTTAGAAAATACTTCTTCAATGTCGCGTGGGTTGATAGATGCTTGCTCTAATAAACCTGAGGGCAAGTTCGCATAAATTGGAACTGCCCCACTATTTTCAAATACTACAATGCCCTCACGGGTGCTTACCTGCTTTAAATCTAATTGACTCTCAAACTGAGACAAGAGATTTTTATCAATTGGGAAACTTCTATCTGCCGTTGGAAAAAGCTGCTCTTTCAAAACAATATGGCTTATTGAAAAAAAGGCTAATCTTGAACCTACTCGGTCTTCCTCACTAAGTCGATTCAACTCACCCCTAATAAGTTCTGTACCAGCATCAGCTGGCCTTGACCACCTATCTGTGATGTCAAAATCATTTGAAACTGAAAACGCTAGGTTGTCATCAAATTGCCATGAAGATAGCGGCAATACATCAGGGTGCCCTATCCATAGAACTCTCTTATTTGCTGATGAATTAATTGTGGTATAGGTTGTTGAATAATCACTTGCTGGCAAATTCCACCTTCCATCCAAACTTAAAAATAATACAGGTATGGCAGCTGAAATGGCAGCCACTACTATAACAATCCGCCTAAACCCAAAACGTTTCTTTGCTAAATCAATACTCAAAACATCTACTCCAATTCCAAGCGCTATCGCTAAACCTAGAGCAGCTGGCACTAAAAGAATATGTGTGGGTAAAAATCTATGCCAGCCTAACTCAGCAGCCCATGCCAAAACTATCGCCCCTAGATAAAGTATCCATCCGTGAATTAGCCAAACCGATCGTTGCCCTTTTGCAACAAATAAGAGGATAAGGCAAGCCCCTAAAAAGCCAAACGTCAAATACCCAAGCACTTGACCCCCAAATAGATTTTCCCCTAAATCAAAGTTCAGTAAATCATAAAATTCAAGATTGCCAGCTGCTGGTGGGCGCCACTGCCAAAACTGAACACCTTTGCTATTAAAAAAATGGGTTATGTTTAACATAAATCCCAGCCCAGCCCCCACCGTACCGATTGCTATTACTTTGAAATTTAAAACTCCAGAAATAAATGAGGCAACTAAACATCCTGCCATCATAAACGCCAGCAGAGCAAAAACCTCAAACGAAAAGGCAGCACCAATCCCTATCGTAAGACCTAGTAATAATGTTTGTAAAATGAGATGCCCTTTTTGAACTAGGTGTCGGATTAAAAATGTTAGAACAAAGGGAGCACAAGCATAGATAATCAACCCGGTTAAATCACCCCGCCCAAGTGCTATGTATGGCAAAGGCATGAGCAGATAAGCCACCGTTCCAACTGCTTTTCCAGCCGGTCGCTTAGATATATTGTTTAAAAGATGCCAAACGCCAACTGCCCCAATAATAAGCAGTGCCAAGAAAAACATAGTCCGTGCTAACCAATCAGCGCCAAAGAATATAAGATGCCATAGCCCCAACCAAAATCCAGCATTAGCTGAAAACCCATCTGCGCCAGTTCCCTGTGATTGATGAGAGCTAAACCAGTCAGAAAAAAAGTGGCTTTGGAATGGAAGTAGTTCTCCTATCTGAGGAAATGTCTGCGTTATCAAATGACGGCTACCAAAAACGAACACCGCCAAAATACAAACCCATGTGAGCCAAACTCCCCTACCGTGAAAAAATTTTCTTATTGCCGTAGTTGAAAATTCTGCTTCCTCTAAAAACAACGACAACGGAGCAAAACCGCGAACTTGAAATCCTTTTATCTCACCGTCTGATATTGTTCGATATAGCTTAATTTCTTGGCGCTTTTTAATTGTCTGAAAAAATGTAAAGAAAATTGCTACCCAGCTAAAAATGACAACAGCTACCTTCTTAAAAGAGAGAGTTAAAATGTTTGTGATAATGCCAAACAGGGCAACCAGCATTGCCCGTGGAACAACCCTTATCAAGCTAGAAAAAGTATAGTTTGAAAAAATCATCCTGAGCTGCGCAAAGTAATCAGGATGCATAAACTGACTCCTCGCTCTTTCTGACTGATTTCTTTTCAAGTGTTCAACTTGTGTTCTACAAATTGCCTGTGGGGCAGTCCCAACTTTTTCACCTGCTAGATTTGCTCGCCAACAAAAATCTATTGCAGAAATATTTTTAGTGCCATCCATTGAGCCGTCAAAGCCGCCAAGTTTATTAAAAACATCTCCTCTTATTAACATGCACGATTGACCAACCGCAAAAATATCATCGGCGGTATTGTATTGCCCCTGATCAAGTTCACCTATTTTCACCCGCGAAACCAAAGTTCCAGTTCTGTCTATCTGAAAACCAAATTCTGCCAAGTGATTATGGGTTACAGAATTTTGTGCATCTTCGTCTTCATCCGCATTCTCATTCTCTGTGCCTTCAATGACATTAAGTCCATCAAGAATTTTTGGGCCTACCACAGCCTTATTTGAAGATATCGCTTCTTCTACCATTTGACTAATGGCATCTGCTCCCCCAAAAATAATACCTTCTGTCACGAACAAAACAAAAGAAGGGTTTTCAGCTTTTAGAATGGAATCAGTAGCTTCACTTAATTTCTTAAAACCCGAGCGAACTGGAAGCCCACAAAAATCTTTAGCCTCTGAAGCAGATAAATCAATTACACTTACCGCTAAATTAGGGTAGTCTTGCGAATTTATACTTTCCAAAGTTTTTTCAGCAGCTTGATTTAACTGGCGTGCTAAAAAAACAGCATGGACTGTGAGAGAATTTTCTTCAAAAGATGCCACTAGAAATAAAATTTACTAAAAACCACGCAAAACACTCCGAATTAGAAAAAATGCCTAATAAACCTGCTGAATACAATTTTGAATCCTTAAAGAAAGTAGTAGTCCTTTCTGGTGGAACAGGCGCTGCCAAATTCTTAAATGCTCTCAACCTATTAGAAAATGACCTAGAAATAACAGCCATTGTAAACACTGGAGACGATATAGTTCATTGCGGTCTACATATTTCACCAGATATTGACACCATCATTTATACACTTGGGGATGAAATCAATAAAAAAACTGGTTGGGGGATGAAAAATGAATCTTGGCAAGCAATGGAAAATTTTGTCGCACTAGAAAAGAAACTCTTAAACAATTTAGGTGGGCAGTCAAGCAATAGCTCAAATGGAACTAATGAATTAAAAAATGCTTGGTTTAATTTGGGAGACCGTGACATAGGAACACATTTATATAGAACCTCCCGCCTAAGAGATGGGGCAAGCCTTAGCCAAGTAACAAAGGAGTTAACAAAGCGATTTTCAATCAAAGTAAATATTTTGCCTATGACAGATGACAAAGTTGAAACCCGTATTACTCTTTCAAGTGGTGAAGAAGTCAGTTTCCAAAATTATTTTGTAAAACTTCGCCACAGCACTCCACTAAAAAGTGTTTACTTCAAAGGGGCAGAAAATGTAAAACCTGCCCCCAATGTTATGGATGCTTTGGAGTCAGCAGACAAAATTATTATTGCTCCTTCTAATCCTGCTTTATCGATTGCTCCGATTCTAGCCATTAAAGAAATAGGTCGCCTTGTTTCAAAAAGACGAAGAGATACTGTTTTTATTTCGCCAATCATTGGTGGAAAAGCGCTCAAAGGCCCAGCCGACCGAGTGCTAGAAGAGCTAGGGTACATTCCAGATGCTGGAGGGGTAGCTAAATTTTATAGTGACTATGCCGATACTGCCGTGATTGATCTAAAAGACGAACACTTGATTGATGTGGTTGAAGAAATGGGAATTAAATGCATAGCCACAAACACTATTATGTCGAATAAAAAATCTTCGAAAGCATTGGCAAACATCGTTTTATATGAAACTTGAAATATTTCCCATTGAAGGAATTAAAGAGGTGGACAAAGGTGATGATGTCGCTGATTTAATTTTGGCTTCTGGCTTTTTGTTTGAAGATTTTGATGTAGTGGTCGTTACACAAAAAATCATTTCAAAAGCGGAAGGGCAAGTCATTGAGCTTAAAAAGTCAGACACCAAACTAGACATAGCTAAAAGAGAGTCGGTCAAAATTTTAAGAAAGCGGGGAGACTTGATTATTTCAGAAACCAAGCACGGATTTATTTGTGCTAATGCTGGAGTTGACTTTTCTAACATAGAAGCTGGAAAAGCTGCCCTTCTGCCTGAAGACCCAGATGTCTCTGCTTTAAGAATTCAAAAAAGTCTAGAAGCAAGTGCTCGCAAAAAAATAGCAGTAATTATATCTGACACATTTGGGCGCCCTTGGAGAAGAGGGCTCACTAATGTAGCCATAGGGTGTGCTGGCATTCAACCCATTATTGATTTGATAGGAACCACCGATTCGTTTGGAATGGAATTGAATGCCACAGAAATTGCAATCGTAGATGAGTTGGCAGGGGCTACAGAGATAGTGATGGGCAAATCAAAAAATATCCCCGTTGCCGTAGTGAGAGGGCTTGAGAAAGACTTCTTTGGTTCTGGAAATGTGAAAGACGATTTAGTTCGTAAAGCACATGAAGATTTCTTTAGGTAAGCAGCAATTTAAATTTAAAGTATTTTAAAACAAATTAGGTTGCTTTGCTTTCGGGCAATTTAACTCCATTCAATTTAGTGTTTGGCTCAACCTTATAGTCATCGCCAATGACACAACAGTTTTCAACTACAGCCCCTGCTCCAATATAAACATTTGCCCCGAGAATTGAATTGCTAACCGTTGCATCAGAATCAATTGTTGTTCCTGAAAAAACTGCTGAATGAGAAACTACTGCTCCACCCAATACTTTTACATCTTCACATAACAGGCTCTTATCAATTTCTGCCTTTGTATCTATTTTTGCAGAAGGTGCTACTAAATCTTTTTCGGCAACTAAATCTATCTGTGCTTTTAGATATGTTTCAGGGGTTCCAGCATCTAGCCAGTAGCTATCTGAGATATGGCAAAACAGCTTTTTTTCTTTTACCAGTTCAGGAAAGATTTCTTTTTCTAAAGAAACTTTTTGATTGGGCTGCACCTGTTTTAAAAATGAAGAATTTAAAACATAAACTCCTGCGTTAATATTGTTGCCAATGTTTTCTTTGGGCTTTTCAACAAAATCTATGACTTCATTGCCCTCGCCGATTTTCATAACCCCATACATTGATGGGTCATCCACTTGAGCTGAAAGGATTGTAGCTTCTGCTCCTGTTTTAATATGTGTTTCTACCAACTCAGAAAGGTCGGCACGGCTAAGCACATCACCATTTACTGCTAGAAAGGAATCAGCAGATAACCCCGATTCAGAAACAGCAAACCTGATAGCCCCAGCAGTGTCTAAAGGCTCTGGTTCAATCACATATTTTAAGCAGACGTTCCCACACATTCCGTCTGGGTACTTTTCAATAAAGGCATCTGGCTTGTAGCCAAGTGCTAAAACAACATCTGTAATCCCAGCTTTCTCTAGCTGCTCAATCACCACCTCAATCATCGGGCGCTGACCCACTGGCAACATCTGCTTGGGGCGATTAAGTGTGAGGGGGCGGAGCCTCGTTCCAAAACCACCCACCAAAATTACAGCATCTGAGATTTCGGCCATGTTATTAGCTACTAGTAGCCTAGTTTATATTTTTAGTTTCAAAATATAGGGATTATCTACCTATTGGAATTGCTTGAGTGCTAAAACTATGAACTAGCTCACAATTAATTAATTATTCTTAACTATTCTCTGTGGTTTCTGTAACTGGAGGATCTAAAACAGCAGTGGTAGTCGTGGTAGTTGGTATTGAACCATCTTCATTTAATTGTGGGCGGACTTCTAGACCGCCTGTTACATTGTATGTATTTTGAATAACTTGGTCTGGTGGCGTTGGCACATCAAACCCCCTTGGAGCTCTTGCTATCACAAAAACTTCACCTGTGCCTAAAAAGCGAATGTCGTCAAAATTGTCATCATAAATTATTGGGTCACGGCTCAAGTTGTTGATGTCTCGCCACCTTCTAACTGTGATAATAGCAGGCTCGCCATCGCATTCAACTCCTGCTTCAAGACGGTAGGGAGGCGCTTGAAAATTGTATCCAAGTGGAAACGCATTAGCAGGAATAGTAGGAGGCATTACAA
>JAHRAM010000141.1 GCA_020027305.1 Acidimicrobiia bacterium
GAATTCGCACATTGGTAGTGCCAGGCTCAGCCCGAGTGAAAATGCAAGCCGAGTCAGAAGGAATAGACACGGTGCTAATAGAAGCAGGGTTTGATTGGCGGAAATAGAGTAGCAAAACTTTTGTGAAAATATATAATACGCACCTTTTATTCAACTAGATTTATTTATATAGATGGCAGCTGAAGACTTAAAAAATGTTGGCGTAGATAAAACACAACCAATCTTAGAATTCAAAGAAGTTTCAAAAACTTTCTCAGACGGAACTCATACACTCGATAATGTGAGCCTGTCTTTAGGTAGGGCAGAATTCGTTTCGCTAGTTGGGCCGTCTGGTTGTGGCAAGTCAACTCTGCTTCGTATCGCTTCAAATCTTGACACAGCCACAACTGGGTCAGTGAAGTTGTCAAAAGATTTAGAGGTTGAGGGGATGGGTTATATTTTTCAAGATGCCACACTGATGCCTTGGCGAAATGTTCGTGCAAATGTTGAGCTTTTGGGAGAGCTTTATAAAGTTCCAAAAGAGCAGCGACGTAAGAAAGCTAATGAAGTACTTGAGCTTGTTGGACTGAATGGATTTTCCCAGCATTATCCCGCCGCCCTTTCTGGGGGAATGAAGATGCGCGTTTCAATTGCTAGGGCACTCACAATGGAGCCAAAACTTTTTATGTTTGACGAGCCGTTTGGGGCGTTAGATCAAATCACGCGAGAAAGGCTAAATGAAGAAACTCTACGTCTTTTTAAGCTCCAAGAGTTTGCGGGTTTGTTTGTCACACACTCAGTGAATGAGGCGGTGTTTTTATCATCTCGGGTTCTTGTGATGTCAGAGCGACCAGGCAGAATTGTGGCAGAGATTAAAATTCCTTTTGAGTATCCAAGAAATCCAGAAATCAGATATTTGCCAGAGTTTGCCGAGCTAGCAGCAACTGTTTCAGAGGCTCTTAGAAATTCCAGTAATCAATCTTTTGAGTCGGTAGCCCCCAAGGAACCTAGATAAAGTTCTATCACTTTGGGGTTGTTTGCTAAATTCTCGCCAGTGTCTGTGAAGGCATTTCTTCCGTTCTCTAAAACATATACGCGGTCACATATTTCTAAGCAGGTTCTTGCATTTTGTTCAACCATTATGGCAGACACTCCAGAGGCTACAACTTCTTTTATGCTGTCAAAGGCTATCTTTTGATTAGCAGGGGATAACCCAGCCGATGGCTCATCTAGCAAAATAATCTTGGGGTTCATCATAAGCGCTCGCCCTATAGCTACCATTTGAGCTTCACCACCTGAGAGTTGAGAAGCTCGGGTTTGCCTTAGCTCAATCAGCTTGGGGAAAAGCTCAAAGACTTTTTTCATTTGTGGTTTCACAAGACCACTGTCAAGATAGGCGCCCATTTTTAGGTTGTCTTCAACTGAAAGGTTGGGAAATACATTTTCAATTTGGGGAATGTAAGCGATACCAAGTGATACTAGAGTATGGGTTTCTAATTTGGCGATGTCTTTTTCGGCGAATTGAATATTACCTTCTCTTATGGCTAGAAGACGAAAGATGACTTTCAGCAATGTGGACTTTCCAGCCCCATTAGGGCCGATGATACCGATTAGTTCCCCCTGTTTTAGTTCAATGCCACATTCTGAAAGAATGTTTAAGTCAGGCACATAGCCAGCTGTGATGTTTTCGGCACTCAAAATAGTTTTGGGCATTGTTTTAGATGTTGTTTGGCTCATTTTATCTCCCTAAATATGCATCAATGACGGCCTGGTTGTTGATTAGATTTTTCGGCTCTGCTTCTGCAATGACGCTACCTTCTGCTAAGCATACCACCCAATCGCTGACATCAACTACGGCATCCATGTTATGTTCTACAAACACGATGGTAACGCCTTGGTTGGCTAGGTCTCTCATATAGCCAAGTATTTTTTCTATTAGCGCTGGATTTACACCAGCCAATGGTTCATCTAGCAAAAGGAGTTCAGGGTCTGCCATCAAGGCACGAGAGATTTCAAGTAGTTTTCTTTGTCCGCCAGAAAGCGTTGAGGTATAGTTGTTTTTCATTTCTTTTAACCCGTACCGTGCCAGCAACTCTTCAGCCTTTTGGGTGTCTAAATATTGTTGAGTTTTCCAATTGGGCCAAACTGAGCGAAGCATTTTCTCACCCATTTGCTTTTGTGAAGAAAGCAACATATTTTCCATAACCGTCATGCGGTCTAGGGTTTTTGTAACTTGGAATGTTCGAACCATTCCCGCTCGAGCAATTTGATAAGTGGGAAGCCCACCAATTAGGGTAGGGATGTTCTGGCCACCAGATTTTTTGTTTAGCACCCAAGATCCTTGATTGGGGCGAGTGAATCCTGTCAGCAAGTTGAAGAAGGTGGTCTTACCAGCCCCGTTAGGTCCGATAATAGCAGTGACTTGCCCACGTTGGATTTCTAAATGGTTGACATTCACTGCCACAAGCTCACCATATTGTTTTTTGAGACCTTCGGCTTCTAAGATGGGGTCAGATTTCTTGACAAATACATCATCCATTTGCTGTAGCCCCTTCTTTCTTACCAAGTATTCCTTCGGGTCTAAATGCTAGTAATAGTATTAGGGTAAGCCCAACTAGGATAAACCTAATAACACCACCTTGGGCATTATTCAGTTTCAGAACCGATGCCACCCATAGCCAATTTTCATTAATTGCTAATTTTACAATTCCTTCAAGCCATATCAGAGAAAACCAGAAGACAATTGATCCCACTACAGAACCCCAGATTTTTGATGTCCCCCCTAAGATTACAATGGTATATACGTAGAAGGTGAGTTCGGGCTCAAAGTCATCAGGGGTAACATTTTGTCGCTCAAACGCAAATAAAATTCCTGCTATTGCCCCGATAGTCCCACCTATACATAGGCTCTGAAGTTTGTATAGGAAGACATTTTTTCCTAGACTGCGCGCAACCTCTTCATCTTCTCGAATTGCTTTTATTACCCTTCCCCACGGGCTGTTAAGTAGTGTCCGTATTAATAGTATTATAAGAATTAAAGTTGGTAAAGCCCACAGGAACAACCAAACTTGTCTTCCAGTGAATGTAAAGTCTCCGATACCATAATGTCCATTAGGAGGGATGGGACTTATGTTGTAAAAGGCTTCAGCAAAATTTTGAATGCCGTTTGCCCCTCCCGTTTCTAGGTTTTCTTTGCCCCACTTGCTACGAATGACACGTCGAAGAATTTCTGCAAACGCAATAGTTATGATTGCGAGATATTCATGGCGAAGCTTAAGGGTGAACAACCCCAAAATGAAGCCCATAATGTCAGCTGCAAGAATTCCAATTAATACGCCAGCACCCAAAATTGGCAATCTAACCCATAAATTTGAATCGCTAAAACCAGTGACTTCAACAAAAATCGCTGTGCCGTATGCTCCCATCATCATTGAGCCAGCATGTCCAAGGTTCAGTAAGCCAGTGAATCCAAATTGCAAGTTTAGTCCAACGCCACTGATAGCGTATGCTATAGCACCTACGCCCACGCAAGCTTGAAGCGCATTGATTGTAACTTCGCCAACTCCCATTAGGCTGTCCTCACTTTCCAACCCAATACTCCTTGCGGGCGGAATAATAGAACCAAGCACATAATGGTAAGCGCTGTAGCGAACTTCAAATCGCCCCCAACCCAATATGTACTGACTTCTGTAAACACTCCGATGAGTATTCCGCCCACCATTGCTCCGTATACATTACCTATCCCGCCGAGGATGGTAGCTGCAAAAACTGACAATAGTAAATTCCACCCCATACTATATCCCACTTGTTGAGGAGTAGCTGCCAGAAGTATTCCACTAAGGGCAGTGGTTGCTGAACCGACAATCCATGCCATAAGTATTGTGTTGTTGGTGTTAATGCCAGAAGCTTTTGCTAGTGTGGGGTTATCAGCCAAAGCTCTGAGTGAAGTTCCATGTTTGGTGGTTAGCAAGAACAACCCCATGGCGACCAAGATGAGCACAGAGATGCCAATAATCCAAAATGTTTTTGGTACTGTTGTAAAGCTTAAGAAGTTAAAGGCTTTTTGTGTCGCATATTGCCTAAATGGCTTTGATGAAGCTCCAAAAATAATTTGCCATATATGGCGAAGAACTAGGCTTAGCCCAATTGAAATAATCATTATTGATAAGTCACTAGTGCCCTTCTTTCGAAGTGGCCGCCACATTCCCATTTCAGTAAGAGACGAAAAAAGCGCGACTAAGAGAACGCTTGGGGCGACAGCTATCAGCAAGTGCCATTCTGGGCCTAAAGGCGATTTAGAGAAAAAGTATGCAAGAAGAGCACCTAAAGTTATTAGCTCGCCGTGGGCAAAGTTCACTAGGTTGGTTACGCTAAAGATGAGCGTGAGCCCAACACCTGCTAAAGCAATGATGGCGCCTAAGCGAAGCCCTGCTAAGAAAAGATTTGAAAATCTCTCAAGACGGCTAATCCCAGATCCTTGAACTTCTCCTAACCTAAATATCACTCGCTTTTGTTGATTTTCACGAACTTCAACTTCGGGCAGTTCTTGTTGTTTGGGATCCGTAAGGGTTACGCCAGTTGGCAAAGTAGAGGTGTCAAGTCTCATACGGTAGGTGCCAGCACTTGGCACTGAGACACGCCAGTTGCCTTCACTGTCTGACTTCCCTTCACCGATTTTTGTGTCGCCAAGGAATACAGAAATTGAAACACCTTTTACTGGAGTTCGCTTTCCCTCCTTGTCTTGGTCAAGCAGGGTTCCACGAATTGCCTCTCCACTTTGTTCAGTTGTTTGAGTGTCAGTGTCTGTAGCATTTTCAGGGGTGCTTTCTTGGGCATTCACATAAGATTGAAATGCCATAATCCCAATAATGGCTAAAGCAAACACACCCAAAGTGCGTGGCCTTAAAAATGTTTTAGTAGCACTACTAGAAAAGTTGGAGTTTGAAAAAAACATGGGGGAAAACCAGTATTATTTAGCAGTGCTATTTAGATGTGTGCCTACTGAGACAAGTCTCGCTTCAAAATTTTACCAGCGGGGTTTCTGGGTAATGGGCTTTTTAGAATTTTCCAAGCAGTTGGGATTTTGTAATCTGCTAGATATTTTGAAAGAAAGGTTGCCAGCTCATCGGTGTCTAGGTTTGTTTCGGGATTGTTTGGAACTACAAATGCCATTACCTCTTGCCCCATTTCAGGATGATCGATGCCAATGACAGCAGACTCAGCAATGTCTGGGTGGGCATCTAGCCGATATTCAATTTCAATAGGGTAGATGTTCTCAGCATTTCTAAGAATCATATCTCTGGCTCGTGAGTTTATATATAGGTATCCCTCTTCATCTAGGTGGCCGATGTCTCCTGTGGCAAGCCATCTGCCAGCCTTGATAGTGCCATTGGTGGCTTCTTCATCGTCCCAATATTTGAGCATGGTGTAGGCGCTTCGGCAGTGGATTTCTCCTTGTTGATTTGCGCCCAAGACATTTCCATCCTCGTCTCGAATTTCTACTTCCATTCCAATCCCAGGTTTGCCACACGATTCAGGGCGGGTTTCAAATTCTGCCCCGCCAATATTTGATACCACAGCACAAGATTCACTGGAACCATAACCCATCCCAATAGCTGCAGCAGCGTTTGGAAAGGTTTCACGCATTAGTTGTTGAAGGGCAGGGCTGGCAGGCGCTCCACCAAATCCAACACTCTTTATAGATGATAGGTCGTACTTTTTTATGTCTGGGTGGCTGGCGACTTGGTGCCCAGCGCTACCCAAGGCGGGGAACTGAGTAATTTTTTCTTGCTCTATGAGCTTGAGAATCTCCCCAGCATCAAAACGCCCTGACCGATAGACGATTTTTCCACCTATTGATATGTTCATCAGCACCGTGCCGTGAAGGCCAGAAACATGAAAAAGCGGGGAGGTTCCAAGGGCAACATTTTGCTCTCTTTTTTTGGGGATTTCAAACCCCATAAGCGCAGCTGCTCTGGTTCGAATCATTACAGAACACAATTGGGTTTGAATAAACCCGATGAGACTTCTATGTGAGATGGTGGCGCCCTTAGGTTTTCCAGTTGTGCCAGACGTATAAAGAATGAGACAAGCATCATCTTCAGCAATCTCATTTTCTGGAAGTGAAACATCTGGGGCAGAAGCTGTCATATTGTGGAACTGGGTATCAAGGTTGGCAATCGCAATCCCTTCTAACACTTTTCCCTCAACTTCTTTTAAGAGCTCTAGCCGTTTGGTGTCTCCCACGATAAGTTTTGGAGTGCTGTGTGTTATTCCATATTGAGCCTCTTCTGGAGTCCAGCGGCCGTTGAATGCTGATACGATGCCTCCGATTGAAACCACGGCAAAGAATGTCACCACCCATTCAGGGGAGTTAGCACTAAAGATGGCAACCCTGTCGCCCTTTTGAATTCCAAAATCTTGCTCAAGAGATTTTGCCATAGCAGCCACAAGGTCTTTGAAGTTTTGAAATGTGTAGCGCCTATCTTCTAGCACAAGGAATTCTTGGGTAGAAAACATTTCTGTGAAAGCCACAAGCTCACGGAGAGATTTGAAACGATTGACAAATACTTCAAACTCCTCACCCAGCACGGTTTCTTTTTGAAGCTCAAATGTTCCACCCTTTCCAGTTAGTTCCGCTTTTGCCTCAGCTTCATAATTTGGTGCTTGCTCCGACATGTTAATTCTCCCTCCCCCTTTTCATTTTTACTTTTCTTTTGCAACTATTTTTATTTGCGCTTTTGGAGTTTCTTTTCAATGAGCTCCATAAATCTCTGCCCCTCTTCTTTTCCAGCTGTAGTCACAAAATCTTTTCTAAGCGATGTCATAGTTTCTTTGATAGCCATAAGTGATTCCAAATCGCGGGCTGCAACTTTCTTTGCCATTTCCATTGTGGTGTCAAGTAGCGTATCGTCATCTACAACAGAATAGACTAATCCCATTTCTTTTG
>JAHRAM010000145.1 GCA_020027305.1 Acidimicrobiia bacterium
GTGGTTTTCATAATTTCATTTATGGCACACAATTTCATAGTGCCCAATTTCATAATCGTGCAATTTCTCAATCGGGTTTAGCAATTGTTTGACTGTTATTTGAATGTTTAGAGCCCAGCTTCAGCTAAGGCTCGCTCAGTCATAACCCTTGCCAGATGTTCGCGATATTTCGCACTAGCGTTCAAGTCAGAACTAGGGCTACAACCTTGCGCCGCCAACCCAGCAGCATCTTTTGCATTGGCTCCAGATGAAATGGCTTCTTCAACTTCTGTGGCACGGAATGGAACTGAATCCATATTCACTAATCCCACGCCTGACTGGTTTTTATCAACCAGTGCTGAGACTCCAACAATGGCCCAGTCTTGTGCTCGCCTGTTGAATTTTTGAAACGACCATTTTGCTTTAGGAGCTTTTGGCACTCGAACTTCAACCAGCATCTCATCTGGTGAAAGGTCGGTTTCTAAAAACCCTTTGAAGAAATCGTCAACGGGGATTTCGCGTTTGCCGTTTGGGCCATCAGCTACGAGAATGGCGCGGTGTGCTATCAGAGCAGAGGGAATATCAGAAGCAGGGTCGCCGTGCGCGGTGGCTCCTCCGATTGTTCCTCGGTGGCGAACTTGTGGGTCGCCCACAGCTGAAGTCACCGCCTGGAGCAGTGGTGTTTGTTTGGCAACCAAGTCGCTGGTTTCAACATCTTTATGGCGGGTTAGGGCGCCGATGGCAAGGTGGTCGCCATCGTCATTTATATATGAAAGGTCGGTGATTTGCCCAACATCAACCAGCACCTCTGGGCGAGCTAGGCGAAATCGCATTAGCGGAATCAAAGAATGCCCGCCTGCCAAAATCTTTGCTTCATCACCATGTTCGGCAATGGCTGACAGGGCTTCCTCAGTTGAGCCTGCTCTTATATATTCAAATGCTGCTGGAATCATTTCTAGTCTTGTTGCCGCCGTTATTTCTTTTTCGCGCAATCAAGCACGGCATTTACGATGTTGTGATACCCCGTGCAGCGACATAGGTTGCCTTCCAACCCTTCACGCACTTCTAATTCGGTGGGGGATGGGTTTTCATCCAGCAAAGAAACGGCAGCCATGACCATTCCTGGAGTGCAATATCCACACTGAAGGGCATGGTTTTGCATAAAGGCTTCTTGCATTGGGTGAAGATTTTTCTCATCTGGGGCTAGCCCCTCAATAGTTGTGATGTCGGCTCCCTCGGCCTGAACGGCAAACATAGTGCAAGATTTTACCGACTCACCGTTGAGGTGAATAGTGCATGCCCCACAAGAAGAAGTGTCGCATCCGATATTGGTTCCCATAAGCCCAACAGCTTCTCTGATGTAGTGAACCAAGAGCGTGCGTGGTTCCACATCGTGTGTGTGCTTTTGTCCGTTGATGGTTACATTTATTTCCACGAAAAAATCCCTTCTGAAAATTAATTTTATTAAAGAGTGGGTTAATTCCCAAATCAAGTTTTGCCAAATCTTAAAAATCGCAAGAAGTCTCAGGGGGGTTTCAAATGCCAGAACTGCCGGCTTAATAGTGGTAGAAAATTGATAAGAAGATGAACGACAAGAAGATTAAATGCTAGGTTTTAAATAAAATTTGGTATTATTAAAATACGCTAGAGTAATTACCCTAAGGTAATTTGCCTAGATTAATATAATTGGTAATTAGAATAATTAAAAATAATTAATAAGGGGAATATAAACACATAAAGGGAATCCAAAAAAAATTCTTCCCCCCGCGTACTTTCCATGACCTCAATAATAGAAAGAGAAACCGACCAGCAGCACGCCAACCCGCGCTACACATCATCTATGATGGTGCGAAAGCGGAATGGAAACCTTGAGCCAGTTGACTTAAACAAGATTGTTCGTTCGGTAGAGTCAAACAGCGAGGGGCTGGCAGGTGTTGACCCGATGGAAGTTGCCACCCGAACTATTGGTGGGCTACATGACGGCTCTACCACTATGGAACTTGATGAGCTTTCAATCAATACAGCTGCTTCTTTCATTGTCAAGGAGCCAAATTATTCTAGGTTGGCGGCACGACTGCTGACTGCTTATATTGAAAAGGAAGTTTTCAATCAGGGCATAAAAACTTTTTCTGATTGCATCAAGGTGGGATTTGAGGTTGGGCTAATCAATGAGCAGACAGCAGAGTTGGTAGAAGAGAACGTTCAATACCTAAACGACCAGTTGGCAAAAGAAGTTGTGATTGAGCGAGACAAGCTCTTTGAGTTTTTTGGGCTTCGCACAATCTATGACCGCTATTTGCTTCGCCACCCAGAAACTCGCAAGATTATTGAAACTCCGCAGTTTTTCTTTATGCGGGTGGCATGTGGGCTTAGTGTTGAGCATCAGTCAACTCAACGCGATAAGTATGGTCAGCCAACTATAGTGCCATCAGATATTAAAGGGGCAGCCAAATTTTATAATTTGATTTCAGCGTTAGAATATTTGCCTTCCAGCCCGACATTGTTTAACTCAGGCACCATCCACACACAAATGTCGTCTTGCTATCTCTTGGATTCCCCTGAAGATGATTTGACATCTATATATAAGAAATATAGCGATGTGGCGCGCCTTTCAAAGTTTGCGGGCGGGATTGGGCTTTCTTATTCTCGTGTGCGAAGTCGTGGGTCGCTTATCAAGGGCACAAATGGAAAGTCAAATGGAATTGTTCCGTGGCTGAAGGTGCTGGATAGTTCAGTGTCTGCTGTTAATCAAGGTGGGCGCAGAAAAGGTGCAGCTTGTGTTTATCTGGAAACTTGGCATGCTGATATTGAAGAGTTCCTTGAGTTGCGAGACAACACTGGCGACGAAGCTTTTCGCACGCACAACTTGAACTTGGCGAACTGGGTGCCAGATTTGTTTATGGAGCGAGCTAAGAATGGATGGAAGTGGGCGCTCTTTGACCCAAAGGTAGTTCCACACTTGGTGGATTTGTATGGGGACGAATTTGAAAAGGCGTATCCCAAGGCAGAAGCAGATGGGCTGGCAGAAAAAGAAATTGACGCCAGAGACCTCTATCAGAAGATGCTTCGCACGTTGGCACAAACTGGCAATGGTTGGATGACGTTTAAAGACACCGCAAACAAGAAATGTAATCAAGTTAGCGACCAAGTTAGTGGGGGCAGTGGTAGCAGTGAGGGTAGCGGCAGTGACGACATTGGAGATGCCAGAGTTGTTCACCTCTCTAATCTCTGCACCGAGATTTTAGAGGTAACCAGTAGCGAACAAACTGCCGTGTGTAATCTTGGCTCAATCAATTTGGCAGAGTTGGTGACGAGAACGCAAGATGTCCCAGAGTTCAACTTTGACAGGCTGGCAGAAATTGTCCGCTTGGCCGTTCCGTTTTTAGACCGTGTAATTGACATCAACTTTTATCCC
Source organism: Acidimicrobiia bacterium (assembly GCA_020027305.1). Lineage (GTDB taxonomy): Bacteria > Actinomycetota > Acidimicrobiia > Acidimicrobiales > Hopanoidiivorantaceae > JAHRAM01. Next base: position 3,395 of record JAHRAM010000145.1, read on the forward strand.
ACCCCTGAGGCTGAAGTCTCTAATATTGAATGGCGTCCAGTGGGGCTGGGGCTGATGGGCTTACAAGATGTTTTCTTCCAACTCCGCCTTCCATTTGATTCAGAAGAAGCCCGCCAGCTCTCTAACCGCATTTCAGAAGAAATCTATTTTGCTGCTCTGTCGGCATCGTGTGATTTGGCTGAACAATATGGCCCACATTTGGCGTTTCCTAAAACGCGGGCTGCTTCGGGCAAGCTCCAAATTGATCTTTGGGAAGATGTTAATCTCACCGACCAAAAAAGGTGGGAGGGCTTGCGTGAGCGCATAGAAACTCATGGGCTTCGTAATTCGTTGTTGATTGCAATAGCGCCTACGGCGACCATCGCCTCTATCGCTGGATGCTATGAGTGTATTGAATCACAGGTTTCTAATTTGTTTAAGCGCGAAACCTTGACAGGTGAGTTTATGCAGGTAAATGCATATTTGGTGCGCGACCTCCAAGAGTTGGGCTTGTGGACAGAAGATATAAGAGAAGCTGTGAAGACAGCAGGGGGTTCCATTCAAAACATTCATTCCATTCCTGAAGACATTCGGCACCTTTATCGCACGGCATGGGAATACTCAATGAAGGCGCTGATTGATTTGGCAGCAGGGCGAGGCCCATTTATTGACCAGAGCCAGTCGTTGAACTTGTTTATGGCAAACCCCACTATTGAAAAACTTAGCTCTATGTATTCTTATGCTTGGGAATCGGGGGTAAAAACTACTTATTATTTGCGCTCTAAGGCAGCCACCCGCATAAACCAGACCAACTTAAACCCACAGCAACCAACAGAAAAGGAACTTGAGGCATTGCAGTGCTCTTTGGAAAATCCAGAGTCGTGTGAGTCGTGCCAGTAGAAATTGTGCCAGTAGGAATTGAAACTCAAATAACTTGACCAAATAAGAAACGAACAAATGAAAGATAGGGGGCATTATGGCATCATCAGCACTTGAGCATGATTTGGGGCGTAATGAAATGACACTTAAACATGAATCTGTTTCGGGCGTTTCATCTGATATTCCCCCCAATATTTCTTCGGAGCAACAACCTAGGCTGCTTGACCCAGGTTTCAACCTTACGCTCCGACCTATGCGATATGAGAATTTTTATGAGATGTATCTCAACGCCATTGCCAACACTTGGACGGTGGGCGAGGTTGATTTTTCTGGCGACATTGCCGATTTGCGAGAAAAACTTTCTGACTCTGAGCGCCATTTAGTCAATCGGCTAGTTGCCTTTTTTGCAACTGGCGACTCAATCGTGGCAAATAACTTGGTGCTAAATCTCTATCAGCATATTAATGCCCCTGAAGCCAGAATGTATCTTTCACGCCAGCTTTATGAAGAGGCGCTCCATGTGCAGTTTTATTTGACATTGCTAGACACTTATATTCCTGATGAGAGGGAGCGCCAAGAAGCGTTTACTGCCATTGAAAATATCCCTTCCATTCAAAAGAAGGCGAACTTTTGTTTCAAGTGGCTTGATTCAATCTCAAACTTGACTGAGTTGGCGACCAAGCAAGATAGGCGCGAGTTTTTGTTGAACTTGATTTGTTTTGCTGCCTGTATTGAGGGGCTGTTTTTCTTTGGTGCTTTTGCGTATGTATATTTCCTTCGCTCAAAGGGATTTTTGAATGGGTTAGCCGATGGAACCAACTGGGTATTTAGAGATGAGAGCGGGCATATGAACTTTGCTTTTGCTGTCGTGGAAGAGGCAAAGAAACAAGAGCCTGATTTATTTGACGACAACATGCAAGAACAGATTTTAGAAATGATGTGTGAAGCTGTGGATTGTGAGCTGACGTTTGCAAAAGATTTGCTTCAGGGGGGCGTGCCTGGGTTGTCGATTGCTGACATGGAGCAGTATCTCAAGTTCATAGCTGACCAGCGGCTAGCT
>JAHRAM010000216.1 GCA_020027305.1 Acidimicrobiia bacterium
TGAAGAGATTTTATCTAACCAGCCAGTTCGTCATTTTGAAACCTCTCGAGCTGAAGCAGATGCCCTTGGCGCCATAGGGTTTTTTGAAGAAAAATATGGTGAAGTGGTGAAGGTTTTGGAAGCTGGCAAAAATTCAATTGAGTTGTGTGGAGGCACACATGTTAAGGCTCTTGGTGATATTGGCCTTGTAAAAATTATTTCTGAAAGTTCCATTGGTTCAAATATCAGAAGGATTGAGGCAGTTTGTGGCAAGGCTGCTGTTCAGTTGCTTAGAGAGCGAGAAGCTGAGATACGCGAGGCGGCGGAATTGCTCGGAGTTCCTTCTTCTGATTTAACAGTTGGCGCAAAGAAGCGAACAGAAGAAAATAAAAGGTTAAGCCAAGAGTTGGGGAACTTAAAAAGTGGGCAAGCAATGTCTCAGCTAGATGATATGGCAAAGGCTGCTGAAGAAAATATCGTGGTGGCTCGTGTGGAAGGTGCTGACATAGATACTCTTAGAAAAATGGCAGTAGCACTTAGAGATAAAAAACAAATTAATATAGCCATTTTAGGCGCAGACACTGAAAGCGGAGGAGCCTCTCTAGTTGCTGCTGTAAATGTAGAAGCTGTTGGCTCACTTACCGCAGGTGAATTGTTGGGTGAAGCTGCCAAACTAATTTCAGGTGGAGGGGGAAAAGGAACAGATCTAGCAGTAGCTGGCGGAAAAGATGCCTCAGGGTTAGATGAGGCTCTAGAGTTAGCGAAAAAAATTGCCCTTGAAAAAATTGGAAAATAAATTAAGCAAGCAAAAACAAGTAAGGCAAAAACGAAACTAGCCAAATTAACTAAACACAAAAATAAATGCGAACAGTCGGACTTGACTTAGGTGAAAAAAATCTAGGAGTAGCAGTTAGTGATGAAGAGGGGTTGATTGCTGTTCCACATTCAGTTTTGTCGTTAACAGGAGATGATGAAGCAGACTTAAAAAATGTTATTTCTTTAACAACTGAGCTTTGTGCCAAAACTATCGTGGTTGGTTTTCCTATAAGCCTTTCTGGAAAAATTGGCCCAGCTGCTGATTTAGCTAAGAAATATGTGGAAAGACTTCAAGCACGGGTAGACGTTCCAGTAGTTCTACACGATGAACGTTTTACTACAACGGAAGCAAATAAACTTTTAAAAAAAGCTGGTGAAGCTAATAAAAAATCTTCGCTCAAAAAAGACAGGCAAAAAGTCGATATGGTGGCAGCATCTATTATTTTGCAGTCTTGGCTTGACAGCAATATAGCAACTCAAACAAATGACAAAAGAGCAAACTAAAATTCAAGGTGAAATTTGGGTGCCAGTTCGGCGTCCTTGGAGTAGGCGAAAGCGATTTTGGATTTTGACATCTATTGGTATTTTGGTTTTGATGGGAATGGGGTTGTCTAGTGTTTTTTGGCTTCAAAGCCAGCTTGACCCACCTGGCAATGAAGGGGAGGCAATCTTAGTTGATATTCCAACTGGGGCGTCTATAAACGATATCACTAGGATACTTGTCAACAAAGATGTGGTATCTAATTTCACCATAACCCGCCTTTGGTGGCGGAACTCTGGCCCGTATGAAGCTGGCACTTATTCTTTTAGAACCAACATGTCTGTCTCTTCTGCTAGGGAGGTGCTAGAGGCTGGCCCCAGTGTTAGCACAAACACCATAACTTTGCCAGAGGGGCTTTGGCTTTCAGATATTGAACAACGTTTACTTTCAAATTTTCCCTTTGAGGCTAGTGAGCTAGATGCCGTTCTCAGGGGCAAAACTGAAGCATTCCAAATTCGTTCTAAGTATCAACCAGCCGAAATAAACACATTAGAAGGATTGTTGTTTCCAGATACATATAGCGTGAGTGATTTGGAGCTTTCAAATGAAGTCGCACTCATTCAAAAGATGGTTAACAGGTTTGACATGGTTTTAGATGATGTTGGTTACGGTGAAGCTATGGCGAAGATTGGGCTGACACCATATCAAGTTGTGACTGTTGCCTCAATGGTAGAAGCAGAAGCACGTATTCCAGAAGACAGACCTAAGATTGCAAGGGTTATATATAACCGAATAAATAACGATATGAGGTTAGACATTGATGCCACCGTGCTCTTTGCTATTGGGGAACATAAATCACAACTTACCAGCCAAGATTTACAAATTGATTCGCCCTATAACACACGTCGATTTAAGGGGTTGCCACCTACCCCCATTGCTGCTCCTGGCCGTGCTGCTTTAGAAGCAGCGCTAAACCCTGCTGATGGAGATTGGCTTTATTATGTTTTAGTTGACAGGTCGGGCAAACACTTTTTCACCGATGATTTTGATGAGTTCAATAGACAGGCAGCGCTTGCCAGAGAACAGGGCGTATTTAGATGAAGGAAATATTTCAATGTCTCGCTTAGCTGCAGTTATTGGCAATCCAGTTCATCACTCGCTTTCACCTGTTATCGTTAATACAGCTTTTGAAGATTTGAGCCTTCCATTTAAGATGGTAACTTTAGAGGTGCCTGATGAAAAAGCAAAAGAAGCTGTTGAACTTATTGAGCGCCTAAATATGGTTGGGATGTCTGTTACAATGCCTCACAAAAAAGCTATTGCAGATATTTTGAGCGCTGGCAACAATTTTGCCCTAGACAAAACCGCTAACTTTTTAGAAGCTGTGAACTGTGTGGCAAATGAAGAAGGGAAGCTAGTTGGCTATAACACCGATGGACAAGGATTTTTGCTGGCACTTTCGCGTGAAGGAGTTGTTGTGAATGAATCTTCTATCCTGATTTTTGGAGCAGGTGGAGCAGGTAGGGCAGTTGCCTATGCGTGTGTGGAGGCAGGGGCTAAGGTTTCCATTTTAAATAGAGATGAAGAAAAAGCCAGAACTCTTGTAGAAAACCTAAATACCATTTTTGCGACTTCAAATGCTAAAGACACCAGAGAAGTAAAGTGTATATCTTATAAAAATTTAGCCAGCACAAATTTAGCCAGCGATGATTTTGGGGTTAATAAATTTGACTTAGGTGCTTTTGATATTTTGGTAAACGCTACTTCACTTGGAATGAAGGGCATAAATGTTGACCAATCGCCAGTCTCCATTCTTGAATCTAAATTCCAGATATTGCCAAAGCACATTGTAATAGATTTGGTTTACAACCCTGCTGAAACCAAATTTTTAGCTGATGCAAAGAAAAGCGGTGCAAAAATTATCGGTGGGTTGCCAATGCTTGTGGGCCAAGCAGCACATGCTGTAAAACTCTGGACGGGGAAAGAGCCAAACCTAGAAAAGATGTTTCAAACAGCAGTCAATCAGCCTATTCTTAATTAGGTATGAAACACTTGAGCTTTGTGGGAATGATGGGCTCTGGCAAAACAACGGTAGCCAACCTAGCTGCTGAAAAGCTAAACATGCCCTTTGTTGATTTAGACCAAATAGTTGAAGATAGGATTCAGCTTTCAATAGCTGAAATTTTTAAGAGAGACGGCGAAGAAAAATTTAGACAATACGAAAGCGATGCCCTAAAAGAAGAGCTAACCTCAAGCAAACCGAGCGTGATAGCAACAGGTGGAGGAGTTGTTCTATCAGAAGAAAACTGTCATCTATTAAAAGAGCATTCAATAGTAGTCTGGCTTTCAGTTGAACCTGAAGTTCTAGAGTATAGAGTGTCTCAGGTAAACCCCAAACAAAAAGATAGACCACTTTTATCTGGTGATGAAACGGTGCTTGAAGCACTTACTCGAATTTATAGTGAGCGAAAAGAACTCTATAGAAAAGTTGCTGATTTGGCTCTGGGGGGTGAAATATTGGGTGCTACAAAGTTAGCAGACAAATCTATTTACCATTATGAAAGCGCTATTGCGCGAGAACGTGAAAAAGATTAGAGTAAAAAGTTAAAGCAAAAAATTGTGTGAGTAAAATGAACTTTATTTCTATAGCTGAAAAAACTAATAGCGGCAATGTCATTATTGGTGATGGTGTGGTTTCAAAACTTTCTGACATTATCTATGCAGAAAATGAAAATGGCACTCCTAGCCGTGTAGCGTTTGTTGCTGGTGAAAACATTCCTGTTGAAACGATTGACAGAGCTATTTCAAGTTTGACAAATGCTAATAAAAGCAATTCAGATAAAGCCACTAGCAACACTTATAAGGCTGACAACGTTTATAAAGACGCCATCACCTACAAAAAGTTCACCATAAAAGAAGGGGAGAAAAACAAAAATCTCCAAGCAGTGGAAAAACTTAGCGAAGAACTTTGTAGTTTTGGGCTAACCCGTGCAGATGTAATTATTTCTATAGGCGGTGGACTGGTCTCAGATATTGTTGGTTTTTGTGCTTCTATATACCATCGGGGAGTTTCGGTTATAAATATTGCTACCACACTTCTTGCACAGGTAGATGCTGCCATTGGCGGAAAAACTGCGGTCAACTTAAAAGCAGGAAAAAATTTAGTCGGCTCCTTTCATCAGCCACGAGCTATTATTTGTGACACTGAGGCTCTAAAAACTTTGCCAGAAGAAGAGCTAAAAAATGGCTTTGGCGAAATTTCCAAGTATCAATTAATTGCAGATACCCTAATCTCAAATGGGCTCCTAGATTATTTTTCTGAAATTAATCTAGATGGCTCAAAAATTTCAAACATCCATTCTTTAAATTTGAATGAGCAAATTGCTATTTGTGTTGGAATGAAACTTTTCGTAGTCTCACAAGATGAAAAAGAAAGCAGCCAAGAAAAAACAAGAGAAAGACAAGTTAGTCGAACTATTTTGAACTACGGGCATACACTGGCACATGCTCTTGAGGTTGTAACCAAATTCAAAATAGGGCATGGGCAGGCTGTGGCAGTAGGGCTTTTATTTGCTGCCGAGTTGGCGTATGATTTAGGCAGAATTTCAAGTGAAAGAGTTGTAGAGCATTATCAAGCACTTAAAGCATTTGAGTTGATGGCGACAGAATTAGAGTTGGCAAGGTTTGACAAAGTTGAGGAAAGCCAAATTGTTGAGCTGATGAAAAGAGATAAAAAACGTGTTAAATCTGACGATATTGTATTTGTGCTTGATGGTGAAAACGGCATTGAACAAGTTAAGGTTAAAGATGAGGCAGTAGTAGCTACCCTCAAAACTTTTAAGGCAAAAATCAATTAAAAACAACTTAACAACAACTTAAAAACAACATGGCAAACATCCTTCTTATATCTGGTTCAAATCTAGAGCTATTGGGCGAAAGAGAACCTGAAATTTATGGAACCACCACATTGGTTGAGCTGGTAGAAATTGCCACTAAAACCGCTGAGTCGCTAGGGCATAGTTTGGAACATTTTTCGACCAATGCCGAAGATGAAATCGTTGGAAAAGTGGCAGAAGCTAGAAAGAGCTTTGACGCCATCATTATAAATCCTGGGGCAATCACACACTATGGTTGGTCGCTCCATGATGCTTTAGCGGCTTTTGAAAATCCGATTGTTGAGCTACACCTTTCAAATCCACATGCCAGAGAGGAATGGCGAAAGACCTCTGTGGTTTCCCCAGTAGCATCTGGAATTATCTCAGGTTTTGGAGCAGATGGGTATCGTATGGCAATCGAGGCTGTAGATGGATTGTTAAAAAAGGCAATACAATAATGAGTTCGGCGCAAAACAATTTTCCCAAAATGGATTTTATACAACGCTCTAAGCGAGCTAGAGAAAAACTGGCCAGCGAAAAGCTAGATGCTATCTTGCTAACCAATCTTACAAACATCACTTGGTTGTCTGGATTTTCTGGCTCAGCAGGAAGGTTGGTTTTAACCGAAGATAAAATGCTCCTTGTTACAGATGGCAGATATGACGGGCAAGCACAAGAACAAATTGAAAATAGTCAGTCAGGAGCAGAGGTGGTGATTGAAAATGCCAAGCAAAAAGAAAAGCTCCTCAATGCTCTCTCAAATGCCAAACGAATTGGTTTAGAAGCAGATGATATTAGCTGGCAAATGCAAAGAACATTAGATGCAGAATGGTTTCAAGATAAATCTGCTGAGCTGGTTCCAACTGAGGGCTTTATTGTTGAGCTTCGCCGAAAAAAAGATGAGGGTGAAGTTGCGCGAATTAAAGCAGCCGCAAACATAGCCGACCAAGCACTTGAAGCTGTGCTTCCGCTTTTCACAAAGGAACCAACCGAAAAACAAGTTGCAAGAGAGTTAGAATCTGCAATGTTTGAGTTTGGGGCAGCAGGCATTTCGTTTGAAACAATCGTAGCTGCTGGAAAAAACTCAGCTCGCCCGCATGCACGGCCGCAGAACACTAGTCATTTGAAAAAGGACGAGCTAATCTTGATAGATATGGGTGCATTAGTTGAAGGATACCATTCAGATATGACACGCACTTTTACAATTGGCGACCCAGGCAAAATCCAAACCGCTATGTATGAGTTGGTTTCAAAGGCACAAGCAGCAGGAGTTTCAACGGTAAAGGCAGGGGTGAGCTGTGACGAAGTTGATGCAGCCTGTAGGGATATTATTGCTGAGGCTGGATATGGGGAAGCCTTTAGTCATTCAACTGGTCATGGGGTAGGGCTTGACATTCATGAGATGCCCAGAGTCAGTCAAGGTTCTAAAGACATTTTGCAAGAGGGTGAAATTATAACTGTTGAGCCAGGTGTTTATTTGGGTGACTATGGAGGAGTTCGAATTGAAGATACTTGCCTAGTTACAAAGAATGGCTGTGAGGTATTAACCCATAGCGAGAAGAAATTTAATATATCGTGAGGGTGAAATAATGCCAGCTATAACTACTAATGATTTAAAAACAGGGATGTCTCTTGAGCTAGAAGGCGAGCTGTTTCAAGTTATTGAATTTCAACATGTTAAGCCTGGCAAAGGCCCTGCTTTTGTGAGAAGTACCCTCAAAAACCTAAAGACAGGGGCAGTGATAGATAGAACATTTCGTGCAGGCGAACGTGTGGAGCAAGCAATTATTGATAATCGTGAAATGCAGTATCTCTATAATGAAGGTGTCAACTTGGTGTTTATGGATCAAGAGACATTTGAACAAGTGCAGGTTTCAACTGAAATTGCAGGTGATGCTGTTTCATATATGATTGATGGTTCAAAGGCTGTTTTAAAAATGCATGGCTCAAAAATCGTAGGCGTTGAACTTCCAGCATCAGTTATTCTAAATGTCAAAGAAACAGAGCCAGGTATTAAAGGCGACCGAGTAGCAGGAGCCACAAAACCCGCCACATTGGAGACAGGGCTGGTGGTTCAGGTTCCACTTTTTATTTCACCAGATGAGGCAATTAAAGTTGATACTCGAACTGGGGAATATATGAATCGCCAAAATGACTGACTCCAACTCTAGCACTGAACCTGAAAAAATTTTCAGCGACCCTAGACGTTTGGGCAGAGAGGCGGTAGTTGGGTTGCTCTATGAGGCAGATATTAAAAAATTGCCTATAAAAACTTTGCTTGAGCAACTTCCTATTCCACCTGACGAACATGTGCAGAACTTAGTTTTAGGAATAGAACAGGATAGTGAAAATTTGGATGCCGATATTTCCTCAGCTTCTATTGAGTGGACACTTGAGCGGATGCCTTCTATTGACCGAGCCGTGCTTAGGCTGGCAGCGTATGAGTTGAAGCACTCTGATATTCCCGTTGCCGTTATCTTGAACGAGGCAATAGAAATCGCAAAAAGTTATTCCACTGCTGAATCTGGCAAGTTTGTAAACGGCGTGCTTTCAACCCTTGCTAAAAAGTACCGTTAATTATTTAACTACCTGTAGCAACCTTTGATTTTCGGTCAAGATGGGGATTCC
>JAHRAM010000010.1 GCA_020027305.1 Acidimicrobiia bacterium
CAATGAAAAGTGAATGATACCGTGTTCCCTCAACAGGCTGTTTGATGTTTTTGAAGATGCCCTCGCCTGTGTGTGAGATAGTTGAAGTTTTGCCGTGGATGGGGCTTGTAATTCGGTTAATCTTTCCACCAAAAACCTCACCGATACATTGATGCCCAAGGCACACTCCTAAAATCGGCAGCTTGCCTGAATAGTTTTTGATGACCTTGTTTGACATTCCAGCATCCTTTGGCCAGCCTGGGCCAGGGCTTATTAGCAGAGCGTCTGGATTTTCTGCTTCAATTTGTTCTAACAGGTTTGGTTCATCGTTTCTATAGACGACTGGCTCTGCCCCTTGACACCCAATATATTGCACCAGCACATATACAAATGAGTCATAGTTGTCTACGACAAATACGCGCCTTGTTTTATTTTTGGCATCGCCATTCCTAGAATCGCCATTCTTATTTTCACCACGTTTATTTTGTGCCACATTTATAATTTACCGATTATGATTGCCATTTATCAAAGAATAAATAATTAAAGAACAAAAATTTTTGCGAGAGGTAGAAACGACCAAGAAATAAAGCGGGGTAGTGCAAGTTAGCCATTTGTATAGATAAACAAAATTGAAATAGCTAAAATGTTATAAGGTGTCATATTATTTAAATACATATTTTTATGCGTTATATGTTGATATATATTATTGATTTATATAAAGTGAAAATATAAAAAAGTAATTGGCAAAAATATAATAAGCCAAAAAATATAAACACAAATATAAATATAAATATAAAAACAAAACGAGCTAAAGCAAACTAAAGGAAAACAAAAATGGGAAAGCCACCTAAGAGACGGGTTCAAAGCTCACGCCTCACGCCTAAAGGCACAAAGCCAGAAGTTGAATCTAGCGGTGTCGCTAGGCGAGGTTCTGACAAACCACCTAGCCCACCATTTGTCACATGGTTGCTGTTTAGCCTTTTAGGAGTTGGTGCCATCATAATTATTTTGAACTATTTGGGGTTTGTGCCAGGTGGGGAAGCACACAACGGGTATCTGTTGATTGGGCTAGGTTTCATATTTGCAGGAATGATTACTGCCACACAACTCCGCTAAGAGCTAAGAAGAGTCTAAGAGCTAAGAAGAGCAACGTGAAAATGGAATTTGCAATATATTGCAAAAACCTTTGTAGGTCGTTTGGTGAAATCCAAGCAGTCAAAAGCCTAACCCTTGGTATCAAGCGGGGCGAAATTTATGGCTTTCTTGGGCCAAATGGCGCTGGCAAAACCACATCTCTTCGAATGCTTTCCACACTTCTAAAGCCCACTTCGGGGGAAGGATGGGTGGCAGGGCATGACATCAGCAAAGAGCCAGAGTTGGTTCGCCTGAAAATTGGCACTACGCTTCAAGAGGCTTCGCTCGACAACATTTTGACAGGGCGAGAAACCCTCACATACCAAGGGCGCTATTATGGCTTGAGCCAAAACCAAATCCAAACTCGAATAGATGAGCTTGCCCCACTTTTAGACATGGATGCCATAGATCGCCGAGTAAAAACTTATTCGGGCGGAATGAAGCGGAGGCTAGATGTGGCAGCATCACTCATCCATAACCCTGAGGTGTTGTTTTTGGATGAGCCAACCACAGGGCTTGACCCAGTCAGCCGAATAAAGGTGTGGGAAGAAATCCGCCAGCTCAACAGCAACTATAACATCACCATATTTTTAACCACACAATATTTAGATGAGGCAGACCAGCTGGCAGACAGAGTGGGCATTTTGAGCGGGGGAGAAATTCTTACAGAAGGCTCACCTGAAGAGCTGAAGCGGAAAATCGGCAAAGATGTTATCTGCGTGAGGGTTGGCGAAAATGGGGCAAGTGGCACAAGTAATGGAAGTGGCGAAAACGGCGAAAACAACAAAAGCGATAGGCAGGAATTGCTTGATGCACTTGGCAAGGTTTCGGGCGTGAGCAGTGTTGATGAACAACCTGGCGAATTGCTTATAGGCGCAGAAAATGGAACGGCGGTTTTAGGTGAGGTGGCAGTCATTTTGAAAGGCAGCTCTGAAGATGTAATTGAAATTTCTCTTAGAAGCCCAACCCTCGACGAAGTATTTTTAGAAGCCACTGGATACCGAATTAAAACTCATGAAGATGAACCAACTTCAACAGAAGAAACCCAAACAGTTGAAAATCTAAAAAATTGAAATGGAAACTCCTGCAATAATCGCTCGCCGAATCAATTTCTTTTTTGGGCTTCGTGTGGCTGCCAGTCGGTCAGTTAGGGTGTTGCCTAGAGATTTAGCGCTTATTATTCCGACCCTCATTGTGCCGATATTTTTCTTTGCGGTAACTATTGGAGCGCTTAGCAACTTGGCACAAGGTGCAAATCTAGAAATTGACTACAAAGCCTTTCAGCTCCCAGTTGCCATATTGACCGCTGTTACTGGGGTTAGCAGGGCAGGGGCGTTAGTCATAGATATTCAACAGGGTTATTTTGACCGCCTGATGCTTACCCCACTCAATCGCTATTCCATTTTGCTAGGGCTGATGATTGCTGACTTAGTGGTGTTCATTATTCTGTCGGTTCCTGTGGTTGCCCTTGGGCTAATAGTTGGGGTGCGATTTGAAACGGGTATCTTAGGCATCTTAGTTTTCATCGGGCTTGGCGCTCTTTGGGGATTGGTCTACACGGGTTTCCCCTATGCAATGGCGTTGTTTACTGGAAACCCCACAGCAGTAAACAATTCCTTTTTGCTGTTTTTCCCATTCATATTTTTGACGACTGCTTGGGTGCCAAAAGAAAACCTGAGCGGCTGGCTCTCAAGTGTTGCCACGCTTAACCCAGTGACTTATATTTTAGAAGGGCTGAGGTCGCTGTTTTTAGAATGGGATGCTTTAGAGTTGGGCAAGGCTTTGCTCGCAATAGCTGGGATTGGAATAGCTGCTCAGTCGTTGGCGTTTTGGGGGCTTATAAAGCGAAGCCGAACTGACTAATTAAACTGACTAATCTTGTTCAGCCTCTTTGGGCGGCCGATAAAAAATGCCAAGATAGACAAGCGGAAGCAATACGCCCGCCCCAGCAGAAATAGCAAGACCAACCCATCCGTCTAGATATTCCGACAGGCGAACGATTTCATCTCCACTTCCAAACTCTAAAATGTGGTCAATAGAGAGCGGCCCCGGCCCAAGCATTGCAACGACCACAGGCACAAGAGCCAATATGAAATTGTATTCCCAGCCACCAGCTGCGATAAAGAATCCATCTTTTCGGTGAACTAGCAGGGCTGCCACAAGCATCATTGCCACGAACCCTGCTGCTGCAAAAGTTGTAAAAAGCCCAATTGCTAAAAATATTCCTGAAAGCACCTCTGCATAGGCTGCCATATAGGCATGGAATTTGCCTGGCTTCATTCCGATGCTCCCGAACCATCCTGCAGTTCCTGGAATGCGCCCGCCACCATAGAACTTGTTGTATCCGTGAGCAGCTAATGTTAGCCCTAACCCGATTCGCACAATCAGCAGGGCGACCTCAACAACGGTTGAATCTGACAAAATCATATATTAGAGTTTTAACTTACCTTGACCTTAATTTAGCTAAATTTAATAAAAATTAGCGAAATAAGTGAACTATTTTGCTTTAAATCTTGCTGTTAAAGAATTTTTATTCTAGCCTTGAAACTTGAAAAATATTGTAGTAGCATGGCATATAGCATTATTAGGTTATTATATAGGCTTTGGGGAGAGTAAGCTAATATAAATTTAGCAACATAAATATGTTTACCCCCCCCCCCCCCTGCAGCAAAAGCATACAAAAATCCGCAAAGATTGTTAAGAGAGAGTGAGGCCTAGGATGTCGCACCAATCTCATTCTTGTAATAAAAAGTCTTTTTTTCGGCGGAATTTTGCAGGTAAAAATTCTTCAGGCGACAAATTTCTAGACGATAGGGGAATATCGCTACCAACAATAATAGTAGTCGCAGTTTTGGCACTTGCTGCTGCAGCTGCTGGGATTGTTATATATAATGCAGTTCGTGGTCGTGGGTCAGATATAGAAGAAGTTACTGAAGCAGTTGAAGAGGTTGAAGAAGATTTTGAAGAAGAATTCGGCATCGCAACGACCACAACAACAACCACTAAACCTAAAGCAGCAACCACCACAACCAAACGCCAATCGATTGCCGCCACCACTACTACTGCAGCTAAACCTAGACCAGCAGGTGTCACAACCACAACCCAACTTACGGCTTTAACGCAACCAAGTCAACCTGCTGCTCCTGCCCCCCCTGCCCCTGCTATGCCTGTCTCTAATTCTGCCCAATGTGTTGTGAATGCAACCACTCCACAACCCCAACCGACCACAACCACCACTCAACCACAAACGGCTCCAACTATAATATATTTTTCTGGCCCACACGAAGTGCCAGCAGGCACACTAGAGGCAGGAAATACAGCAATTTATGCCAGAGTAGTTTCAGGTTCAACAACTTCATATTATTTCTATAACTCTAAATTCAATGTTTGGGCGCTAGTTCAATTAGGCGATATACCATATAGCCGTATAGCAACTAGAAGCTCAAACTCTACAAATCAGGTTTCTAAACCGACAAATTCGCCAACCCCGCCCTCAACTCCTCCCAGCTTTCAAGCAGGTTTTTTCAATTACTTTGTGAATTACAGAAGCACGCAGAACTCTCCCTATGTCTATGCTTCAGACGGTGTTTTTCATTATGAAAATCTTGGTTCGGGGCAGTGGAGTGAGAGGAGCGTTTCCCCAGTAGCCCATAGTAGATATGGGCTAATAGGCACTACAAAACCACAAAACCAAGGCGGAAGGTTTAATGCTCCGCCAGCGCCACAATATACATATTTTTCTGCCTCACAAGTAGAAAGTGGAGTCACACTAGAAACAGGAAACACAGGAACTTATGCCAGAGTAGTTAGAAATCGAGTAACTCTATATTATTTCTATAGCCCTATATTTAATGCTTGGGTATTAGTTGAATCAGGAGACACACCATATAGCAATTTAGCAACTAGAGTTGCAAGCTCTACAAATCACGTTTCCAAACCAACAAATTCCCCAACCCCGTCTTCAGGTCGACCTGCATCTCTTGCAGGTTTTTATTCCCGTTTTGAAAATGGAAGCACTGATTTATATGCCTCAAATCTTAACCCTTCTGACACCGTCTACTTGAACAGCTCCAATGCTTGGGTGCAACCACCAGCAGGAAGCGTAACTATGCCACGCTCCCCACAAGATTCAGCTAGGTTTGGGTTAGTAACATGTGACACAAGAGCTACGCGATTACAGCAAAATGGTTTGCCAATTTCTAGCCTGCCGTTGGCTACTTCAACTTGTTTTGAAATAAGAAAAATTAGTGGCAGCAACCGCCCAGCAGGGATATATTGCACTATAAGTCGCGACTCAGGAAGGTTTACTGTTGTGAATATAAATTCGCTAGACAGCCTAGGAACGATTGCAGCAAACAGCACAAATAATGCAGGCTGTTTCGTAAATTCCAGATATTTAACTTGTTGGGATACCAGAGCGGGCTATCACAATGGAGCTGTTAGAAGCCTTTCGAGCGCTCAAGCAATTTCAATTAGAAGCAGAGGTTTAGAAGGGGGTTCCATTGCCTCTAACAGCACTTTGGCTAGCGGCTCAATAATTAGGAGAGATGGCATACGGTATAGTTGGAGCAATCAACGTTCAGGCGTGCCTTGGTCGCTTCCGATTTCGTTTACAGAAGGTGTTTCTTCTATCACTCCTACTGCTCCTGCAGCATCGCTCACCCACCCATCTTGTGAGGCGATACGCACAGCAACAGCGAACGAATTATGGTGCACAACAAGTTCTACTTTGCGGCGGCAAATTCTTCTATCGTCAGATGGAATTGGCCGCACCGACAAATTTTCAGATTTAGATTATGAAATAACTTTGGCAACAAACAGCAGAGACAATGCAGGTTGTGGCGTTGCCTACCGAACATCTACTAATACCTTTGCGCCGTTTTGTTGGGATTCTAGAATTGGCTATATAAGGCGACCTGTAGCACCTCGCGCAAGCCGTGATTATAGGGCAGTAATTTATAATGGGGTTATGAGAATTCATGAGGTTCCTAATATAGTTCACAGCCCAAATAATATAACCATTGCTTCTGACAGCACTATTCTAAGTGGTTCTATTTCTTATATGAGTAGACGTGGCCGACCCGTTAATACTTATAGTTGGAGCAGCTCTACCACCCGTTCAGGTTTTTCATGGGAAGTCGCACAGGGGAGCGTAAGTTTCAGCTCAGGGTAAAAGTTGGGAATTAAAAGTTTGCCATTTCTGCCTTGCAATTAAAAAAATGTAGTGTAGTATAATTGTTGTTAGGTTAATTATGTCTACAAGAAATATATTTACCCCCCCCCCGAGAGCAAATCATAAACGCTCTTTTCTTAAATCTTTATTTGGACGCAAGTTCTTAGGCGATAGTTCCAGAGCCAATAGTTCCCTAGACGATAGGGGAATGTCGCTTCCAGCTGTAATCCTTACAGCTGTTCTAGCACTAGCTGCAGCTGCTGCTGGTGTCATTATATATAATGTCATTCGGGATCGTGGGTCGAGCTTAGAAATTACTTCTGACGTAGTTACACAAGTTGGAAACAATTTTAGAAGTGACATAGCTGCCAGAGCTGGAAATGCTCCTGCTCCTAATCCTGGTGTTAATCCTGCCCAAGTTCAAGCTAGTACTATAACATACTTTTCTGCTCCACAAGTTCAAACTGAAGCCACACTAGAGACTGGAAATACAGGAACTTATGCCAGAGTAGTTAATGGTTCAACAACTTCATATTACTTCTACAATTCTGCATTTGATTCC
>JAHRAM010000016.1 GCA_020027305.1 Acidimicrobiia bacterium
CAGCTTTTTCTAGAATTTCTTTTATGTCCTTACCTGAAATATCTCGTGCCTTTTTCCAAGTATCAAAATATTCTGTTTCAAGCAATTTAAAATCTAAGTCAACCAACTCTTTGTCTGCCTTTTCAAACCCTTTTGCATAACCTAATTTAACTATTTCATGTGGGCCTAATTTTTTATTACTTTTATGCAACCTCATCCAAACTTCATCTTTTATTGAATGAAAGGATTCTGTCGCTTTTGGAATTTCTAATATAGCAATGGTTTTACCATTTTCTGCAATACACAACTTATGCGATAAACCAGATATAGTTGGACGGACTTCCCTTATTTTGTCCAGAATTTCGTCAAGAAGCTCTTTGTTGTCATCAATTCCTAAAATTCGATCCAAGTCTTTAAATTTTGAATCCTCTGTGTCGGCAACCCCCAAAATGATTAAACCACCCTCAGCATTTGCCATAGCAACAATTGTTTGAATGACTTTACGGACAATATGATCCCCCTCAAGCCTTTTGAACTCAATGGTTTGGGTTTCTTCGGGAATACTTAAAATTTCGTCAATGCTGTCTATCATAATAATTTTTAAATATTGACCTCAACTACTTTCATTGTATCGTTGCCGAATATGTCTACGACCTTGACGGCAATTTTGCGTGGGCCAGGTTGGCATTCGTGGGCTACGCTTTTTAGTTCAATGGAGCGATTCTTTTTTGTGCGGAAAGATTGCCATTCGTTTTCAAATATGTAGTCGCCCGTCCATACTTCTTTGATTTCGCCATGGTTTTTTGTTCTGTCTTTTTTGCTGTCTTCTTTATTACCTTCTTTACTACCTTTCTTGTCACCTTCGTTGTTGTTTTCACTGTCGCCCTCTTTAATGCGAATGAATTCTTTCTTGCTTTCAAAATCAAAATCGACTGCCCAATAATCTATCCAATCAATCCAGTTTTTAGTCAGCACTTCACGCGAAACCTTGTCATCATTGTCTTTGGCGATTTTCACAATATTGCCTTGCTCTAAGATAACTTTGCTTCCGTTCTTTTTCAGCCCTTCAATAATATTTTCAACAATATCTTGGTTATAGAAAACGCTGAAATCTGTAAGCTCCACTGCAATACTGCCTGAGGCATCTTTGGTGGCAGGTTTTATGTGAGGCTTTACTTCAATAAATGAGACATCATGGAACTCTATTTGATTTTTTTCAAGTGCTTGCTTGTCAAAAACTTCACGCGGGATGTGTTTGAGGGCTAAATCAATGCCTTTGTCTTTTGCTTCTTCTTGGATTTTGGGAAACAAGCCCATCTCAAACTCAAAAGAAAGAATATCGACTTTAGTAAGGTCGTTTTCCTCACACTCTTTAATCACCTCTTCTACAAACAGCCGTGATGATGGCATATTAATTGGCCCGATGGCAACTAGACGCCCTGCTTTCTTAGCAACAAAAGTTTTGAAATTGTCTGTTGCCTCAGCTTTATATGCTCTAACAATGAGCTTTACAAAATCGGCTTCTTTTTTATCCTGTTGCTTTTGTTTTTGCTCATCTCGCAAGTTTATGTTTACGCCAATATAATGCTGACGCTCATATTTGCCAAGATTTAGAATTTCAAATGCTCGGTAGTTAGTTCCTTCTGCCTTCAGCTGGCGCTGGACTTCAATCATTCGTTTTCGTGTTGTGTGGATTCCAAACTTGCCCAAGTCTGAGCCAATCCATTTTCGCCCCAGTTTTTCTGCTACTGCTAAAGTTGTTCCGCTGCCACAGAAAAAATCCGCAACTAGGTCACCTTCGTTTGAGGATGTTTTGATTACGCGTTCCAGAAGTGCCTCAGGTTTTTGAGTTGGGTAACCAAGACGTTGATTGTCGCCAGCTGATAAATAATTAATATCAGTCCACATATCTCCCAATGGATACCCCGCATATTCATCTGCATAAATTTTATATCTTGGCCGACCTGTCCCTGTCCAATGAATTAGATAAGGATTTTCTTTAAGACGCTGATTAAAAGTTTTTTGCGTCCATATCCAGCCCATATTGGTGGTTATGTCTTTGCCCTGTATGTTCCTCTTATCACCTCGACTACTTGCATTGGAAGACTTTTCCAATGCTGCATGTTGATAACGTCTCTTTGTCTCTGTTTCAATATGAGGAAATCGTTCTTGAATTTCAGATTTAGATAATGAACCGTATTGAACATTAAAACTAATAGATGCAATATTCTTGGCATATAAAAATACCGTATCTGTAATCGCATCATAACCAGACTCGGCTAAGCTGTGTGCTGCATAGCGCTTCCATGAAATTTCATTAGCAAAATTATCCCTGCCAAAAATCTCATCCATCACCAGCCGAATATAACTATTTACCCGCCAATCACAATGCACATAAATGCTCCCATCATCGGCGAGCAAATCCCGCATCAAACTCAACCGCTCATATATCATCGCAATAAAACTATCTGCCCCCTTGCCCCAAGTATCACGATAAGCAAGTTCCTCTAATACATTTGGTTTCTTGGTTAGCTCCTCGTCGCCAATCTCTATGTTCATAGAAAAGTCAGCCCCCACATCAAATGGTGGGTCGATATAGATGAGTTTTAACCCGCCCTCTTTTTCAATCTCCTCTCGCATTGCCCCACTTTTTAGGCTTGACAGGATTAGCTTGTTGTCTCCCCAAATGAGCTTGTTTGTCCAACCTGCGATTTGGCGACCGCGTTCGTCAAAATCAAATAGCATCTCTTGGGCATGCTCTTTGGAGTCGTCTGTGCTTTCTGCCCTCGGCTCATCCACCACCTCAATCGTTTGGAAGGGCAAAACGGTATTTGTAACATCTTTGGTTTTTTCATTCCACACCAGCTCAACTTCCTTTTTGTCTTCAAATAGCAGAAAGCGGAATTTATCGGGCAGGGGCTTTCCCGCATCAAGATATTCTTTGATATCTCTTATTTCACTTTCGCTTAGGTTTAGTTCGCTCATATTTTTGTGTTTGGTTGTTTTTCTCTTTGTTTCACTTCGTTTTCTCTTTGCTGCTCCCCCACACATTAGCACTGGGTTATGACAATTATAATTGCGAGGTTTATAATTGTAATCGTGTAGTTTGGGTGCTTAGCTTTATTATTATCTTATTAAGTAAGTGGTGTTTAAGCGGGAATAATGCGGGGTGTTGTGAGCGTGTTCCAAAATGGAACATACTGGATAGGCATACAATCTGCGGTGTGAAATTGTGAGTTTTGACAAATGAATCAGTTGTTCAGAATTTTCGAACAGGTGGGCTAAATCTCTATCTGTAGCTCTCGCAACAATTCAATGACATCAATACACCGAACATTTTCACTTTTAGCAATGAGCGGGATTCTGTAATTATATTTTTCGCTAGGAGCTTGAAGTTGGTGCTTTTCCAAAGTAACAATAGTCTTATTGTTCAATTTCGCATAAGCAATCAGCAATATGTCATTGGGGCTAGCTCCGTCTTTACGTTCTCTAATCTCATATTTAAATTCTAACTGCAGAGCCAACTCATTGGTTTTGTTGTCTACCTGGGTTGCAGAAAATGTGGAAGACAATAACCATGTTCGTAAAGGGTACTTTTTCGCAATTTCTTCTGACGTCAGCTTTGACTTATCATTTGAAGAAATTGGGTCAATTTCTCTAAAGATAGGGGCAATAATTAAAATTTTTTCTTTATGTGCTACCAATTCAGCCCAAAATGTTGGAATAACATCAATGGGATACAGATGATTCCACGCCGTAATAAAAACATTAGCATCTAAGCAATAGTGTTCTTGGTTCAAATTTCTGCAAGCTCCAATACATGCTTTGGGTTGTTAAGCCCAAGCAACTTACTAGTCTTGTGCAGAGTTAGTTCTTGCTCATGCCAAGTTGTAAGTACGGTGTCTACAAATGGATTTCCAAATTGTGTTCGCACCTCGCTTGGGCGGTTGCGGGATGGACCACCCTTCGCCTTTTTCAATTTTTCATCTTGTGCTAAATATCTAGCTTGGAGTTCTTTTTCCAAGGATGAATATTGCGCTTGACTAATCTTATTTACTTGTCGCAATCGTACTAATAGGGCGTATGGACTAACCTCAAAATCCTTGGCCAACTGGTCAACCTCACCAAGACTTGTAATATTGTTTACCTCTTGCAATTCTGCTTCAGGTA
>JAHRAM010000026.1 GCA_020027305.1 Acidimicrobiia bacterium
CGATTTTCCCCTTGGTTCGCCTAATTTTTGAATAGACGGTTTTTGAATTTTTGAGATCATTTCTAGTTCAATTTCATTGACAATTAAATAATCGACAACAACTCAAGTGTGGAAATGAACCTTCATACGTCTATCAAGGAAATCCCACAGCTCTATGTGATAGGAATCAAAGTCGTTTTATGCCACTTGTAAATGTAAATGAGATTTTTTCAGGTGGCCCGCCCCCAGATGGAATTCCTCCGATTGATGAGCCAAAATATTTAAAGGTTGCTGACGTAGATTTTCTTTCTGATACTGAGCCAGTTATTTCGCTAACTATAAATAATGACACACGTGCCTTCCCTGTTCAAATTATGACTTGGCACGAGATAGTCAACACCACTATGGGAGGAGTGCCCGTTACAGTCACATATTGCCCGCTATGCAATTCTTCTGTTGCTTATGATAGGAGAATTGGCGATATCGTATATGATTTCGGCACTTCAGGTAGCCTTTATAACTCTTCACTTGTAATGTATGACCGCCAAAGTGGGACTTTATGGACACATTTTGATGGGCGAGCAGTGGTGGGAGACTTGGAAGGCACAAAGTTAAAGTTTTTTCCAGTAGCTATCGTGTCGTTTGGGCAATGGAAAGAACAAAACCCAAATGGGCAAGTGCTAGATAAGGTATTTCTTGGTGGTCGTCCAATTCGAAATTATGGGCAAAATCCATACGTTGGCTATTTAGAAGATCCAGATTTGTTGAGCAGAACCTTTATTGAGGGTGAGATTGACAATCGTCTTCCAATAAAAGAGCTTGTAATTGGTGTTCGGTCAGGTGATTTTGCTCTTGCCATAAGGAGAGAGGATATTAAAAAGACCAGTGTGATAAATGTAAATCTTGCGATAGGTTCAGACAATACTGAAAAGTTGGTAGCTTTTCATCAAGGTGGAACAAATTCTGCCATTGATTCAGGTGATATTTCTAGGGGCAAAGATATCGGTAGCGTAGCAGTTTATTCTAGAAATTTAAATGGGAGAACCCTTGAATTTGAAAAAACACTAAATGGGTTTCGCGACACCACAACTGGCTCTACTTGGAATATATTAGGGCAAGCAATAGGCGGGGAACTTGCTGGCTCCCAGCTTCAACCATATAAATATCTAGACACATTTTGGTTTGCATGGGTGCGCTTTAATCCAAAAACTACGATTTACTCCCTAAATTAAACAAGTTTGAGTTATATTTGGCTTATCTATACTAGCTAAACTGTTTTCCTCACAACCCGCAATTTAAGAAAAAACACATTTTTTCCTTCAAATGCCAGAATTTTCTGCGTTTAGGCTATATTATTACTATATGGTTAATAGGTTTTAATAAATCCCTATGAAATCAGCGCTAAACGCAAATAAATAAACAAGCAAAATAAATAAGTAAGAAAGGGACAGAATAATGTCAGAAACACTACACAAAGAACAGCTGATTAACGCAGTTTCAGAAAAGGCTGGAGAATCGGCAGCAGCAACTGGTCGAATCATTGATGAGCTTTTTAATGTTATCGGCGACACAGTCGCTGAAGGCGGAAAGGTAGCAATCACTGGATGGGTAACATTTGAACGTGGGCATAGAGCCGCACGACAAGGTGTAAACCCTAGAACAGGAGAAAAGATTCAAATTGCTGCTACCCACACAGCAAAAGTTAAGGTTGGTAGCAAGCTCAAGGATAGAGCCAAGAGCGGAAACTAATTAGATCCCACATAAACAAGACTGCCTGAGGCGTAATACCTCAGGCAGTTTTTTTAATTATGCTACCAACACCTGAAGAGGTCATTCCACACCGACCTCCGTTTTTATTTTTAGATGAGGTTGTAGAAATTTCCTTGGATGAACCAGTTGGCGGAAAAGGCATTTGGACACCATCAAGCAGTGCTGAGTTTTTTTCAGGGCATTTTCCTAATCGTCCAACCCTTCCTGGAGTATTGATGGTAGAAGCCATTGCACAGCTAGGTGCTTATGTTTTGCTTTCGAATAAAGAATACGTTGGGTTGTTGCCACTTTTTGGAGGCATTGACAAAGCCCGTTTTAGACGACAAGTTTTGCCCGACACTAAATTAGAGCTTGAGATTGAGCTGTTGAGCCTATCAAAGCGGGCGGGCAAAGGGCAGGGCAGAGTTCTTGTTGAAGGGAATGAAGATCCCAAAAAAAGAATTGCCTGTGAGGCAAATTTGATGTTTGTGCTTGTGCCAGCCGAACAATAAAGAGTCAAAGATAAGTTGAAGGCTGTAAGTCTAAGCAAGAATTAAAATTAGGTTAGCTTGATTTAAAAATCACGCTGGCCCAAAAATCACGCTGGCGTTGTGCCCGCCAAAGCCAAAGGAGTTTGAGATTATTGGCCCTGGTTCCCAATCCTGTGGCTCTTTTTGAACGATGTTTATTTCAGGAAGATCTGGGTCTCTTTCTTCAAACCCAAATGTAGGTGGCAACTGTTTATTTTGAATGGAAAGAATAGATGCCACAGCCTCAAGTGAGCCAGAGGCTCCTAAGGCGTGCCCTGTTATGCCTTTGATAGACGTTGCAGGCGGGTTGTCTTGCCCGAAAACTTTTGCAATTGCTTCAGCTTCACAGGCGTCATTTAGGGGAGTTGAAGTTCCATGAGCGTTGATATGCTTTATTTCATCAGGCTTCATATTTGCACTTTCTAAGGCCAGTTCCATACAGGCAGCTGCGCCTACACCTTGAGGTGATGGGGCAGTGATGTGGTGAGCGTCTTCATTTGTGCCGTATCCATGAATTTCGCCAAGGATTTTTGCACCGCGTGCCTCAGCGTGAGAAAGCTCTTCCAAAATCAAAATTCCACATCCCTCAGATTGAAGGAAGCCATCTCGGCGCTTGTCAAATGGGCGAGATATTCCCTCACGTGAAGTAGCAGTCATGTTTATGAACGCTTGAATACCAAGTGAGGTATTAGAGGCTTCAGCTGAGCCAGCCACCATTGCATCAGCTCGCCCGCCCAAAATAGCAAGATAGGCATTACCAATTGATTGAGTACCAGTTGTACAAGCGGTGGTTGTGGTTTCACAAGGGCCTTGAAATCCATAACGGATTGAAATAGCAGCAGCAGCAGCATTTGGCATCATCATTGGAATTAAAAATGGGCTAACTCGGCGGGGGCCTTTTTCTCTGAAAACCTCTGCTTGGATTTCAATTGACTCCAATCCTCCCACGCCTGTTCCAACATGTACCCCAATACGTGCAGGATTAGATTTTAGGAAGCTTTCCCCAGCTTGGTCTAAAGCCTGAGTGACGGTAGCTAAAGCAAATTGTGCAAAGCGATCTTGACGCCTTGCTTCTTTAGGGGTGTCAAAGAATGGTTCGGGGTCAAAATTTCGTATCTGGCGGTCTGGGCTATCTGGCGCGGAATGGCAAAGCGCCTCCCAAAACTCATCTTGTGAAAGCCCACAATTTGCAATAACCCCCATCCCTGTGACAACAACACGCCGATTATCCATGTTGTTTGTCGCACATATTATTATCAGGCTTATTATTGCGCTCGCCTTTTTTGTGGGAGCCTATTACAATCAATTTAGTTAGCTTGTTTGGATGAAGTGGTAACAATAGTTGCCTTAAATTTTAAGTTGATTTAAAGTTTTGATTTGATAAGGTCAAATGCTGCTCCCACAGTTGTGACATTTTCAAGCTCGCTCTCTTCAACTTTTATGTCAAACTCATCTTCCATTGCCATAACAACTTCAACTAGGTCAAGGCTGTCAGCATTCAAATCATCTTCAAACTTTGCCTCAAGGGTGATTTGATCGGGCTCTACTGAAAGAACTTCAGCGGTAAGTTCTTGAAACTTTGTGAAATGTTCATTGCTCATTTTAATCTCCTTATTTATTTTTCGGTCCGTTTAGTTTGATATTAATTTTAGCATTTTCTTTTAAGCGCCCATGCTAGCTCCGCCATCTACGGGGATTATTGCACCTGTAATATAGGCAGCCTCTTTGCTGGCAAGAAAGTTAACTAGGTGAGCAACTTCGTCTGGGCTTCCGAGCCGATTGAGTGGGACAATACTTAATATGTCTTCTATTTGTTTGTCGTTTAAGGCTGCCAGCATGTCGGTGCTGATTGGCCCTGGCGTCACCACATTAACCGTGATGGAACGAGAGGCAAATTCTTTTGCCAACGAGCGAGCCATCCCAAAAATGCCAGCTTTAGAAGCAGCATAGTTGGCTTGCCCAGCAGCACCACCAAGACCGACAACTGAAGAGATAAAAATAATCCGCCCAGCTTTTGCCCGTGACATGTTTTTTAGCGCACGGCGAGCTACACGAAAGCCGCCGGTAAGGTTCACATTTAATATGTCTTGAAAGTTTTCATCAGACATTCTAAGTGAAAGCCCATCAGCAGCCATTCCAGCGTTTGAAACCAGCACGGTTGGTGCGCCAAGATTTTGTTCAATGTCATCAAAAGCTGCTTCTACCTCATCGGTATTTGAAACATCGCATTTCACACTATATAGTTCTGAGTTCTCAGGTGGCGCCGAACGATAAGTGATTGCAACTTTATGCCCGCTGGCAAGCAGTGTCTCAGCACAAGCTAATCCAATTCCACGATTTCCACCAGTTACGAGCGCGACTTTGTCTACGGTTTTATCAGGGCTATCGTTGGGCATCTATTTATTTATCTAGCAACAGTGTTTGATAGGTGTTTAAGGTGTGTAGCCCCAGCGAAGCAAGGCACTTGCTGCTGACATTCCAGCTCCAAAGCCAACCGTCAAAACAATATCGCCTTTTTTAAGGCGTCCTTTGTCTAGGGCGTGTGCCATTGTTAGTGGAATGGATGCAGTTGAGACATTTCCTGTCCAAGCAATTGTTTCAACGACTTTTTCTGGGTCAATTCCCAAGCGGTCGGTGGCTGCAGAAATGATTCGAGTGTTTGCTTGGTGGGGAATCATCACAGATACATCATCAATTGTCATGCCAGCTTTTTTAAGTGTGGCGTTAGAGGATTCCACGATGATTTGAACAGCTTGGCGAAAGACTTCCTTGCCTTCCATATAGATGTATCCGCCGATTTCACAATTTAATATTGGTTCTAAGCTACCATCAGTTGAAAGTGTATAGCTCAGCAGTTCACTTTCATCGGGGGTTGCCTCAAGCACGACTGCTCCTGCTCCATCCCCAAACAAAACAGCTGTTGAGCGGTCAGACATATCAGTTATTTTTGATAGCTGTTCAGTGCCGATTAGCAAAACTTTTTCATCATCTGAGCGGATTAGCCCACCTGCTAAGACCATTCCATAAACAAACCCAGCACATGCTGCGTTCACGTCAAAGGCTCCACCAGTGAACCCAAGCTCATTTGAAATGCGAGCAGCGGTTCCAGGCAAACTTCTATGGGGGCTAGAAGTGGCAAGTACCATCGTGTCGATTTGTGAGGGGTGAAGTGATGCTTTTTCTAAGGCTTCACGAGCAGCATCTCTGCCGAGTTCCCAGACAGATGACCCGATGCGTCTTTCTTTAATTCCTGTTCTCGCAGTAATCCACTCATCTGAGGTATCAAGAGTTTTTGCGAAGTCATCATTTGTGACGACTTTTTCAGGAAGGGCAGTTCCGAGCCCAGTTATGTGAAAGCCTTTCATATTTTCTCCTTAATTAATTAGTCTAGCGGTTGGGTTTGAAGCCATACTAATGGTTGATTAGCTTCAACGCGTTCATCGGCTGTGGCTAAATAGCCCATTATTGTGCCAGAAAAAGGCGACTTGACTTCGTCATCTGACACGGTGCCGATAGTTTCACCAGTTTTAATCCTGCTTCCTAGTTCTAAATCGGGTTCGGGGGTGAATACCCCTGCTCGTGGGCTGACCACAATTCGTTCGGTGGCATAGAGGTGCTCACCTTGATCTTCTGTTAATGTGGTACTTTTGGTTGTGGTGCTACTGCTTACCGTTTTTTTTGACTCGCTTCGTGTGTCTAGAGTAGCAAGTAGCTTGTCAATATCGTCAGGATGATTGACAGCTAGCAGGTTAAAATTTGCTCCTTCCACTCGTTTTGCCATAGCAGTGAGTGCCTTTCCTGCCCCCAGTTCAACGATTTGGGTGACGCCGTCATCAAGCATTTGTTTGAGGATGGAATGCCAAAGCACTGGGCTGGTGAGTTGTTTTGAGATTAGTTCTGAAAATGGATTTGCATGGTCATAGAGCTTGGCGTCAACATTGGCATAGATAGGGGAGTCGGGATTTCTAAAATCAATTTTGTCAAGAGCTTTTGCGAGTCGCTCGCCAGCTGATTCCATAAAGGGAGTGTGAAATGCCCCGCCAACTTTTAGGGGCATAGTCTTTTTGGCGCCCGCCTTGCTGGCTTGTTCGCTGGCTTCATCAATTCCAGTTTGGCTACCGGCAATTACTACTTGACCAGGAGCGTTATAGTTGGCGACCCAAACTTGATTTTTGGTGCCTGTGCGAATGTTCTCACACACCTCTTCTACAGTTTTATCGTCTAGACCCAGCACGGCAGCCATAGTTCCTGGGTTTTCTTCAGATGCCATTTGCATTGCCTCGCCTCGTTCAGCAACCAACTGAGAAGCATCTGTTAGGCTGAGAACTCCAGAAGCAGCAAGTGCAGAAAATTCCCCGAGGCTGTGGCCAGCATGGCAATTTGGGGCAAGCCCCACCCTAGCAATGGCATCCATCACCACCATAGACAGTGAAAAAGAGGCGAGTTGAGAGTTTCTAGTTTGCCGAAGCTCTTCAGCATCAGCAGTCAATAGAAGGTGAGCGACATCACGGTTGGTAGCTTCACTGATTTCGGTTATTGTCTCCCATGCAGGGTGGCTAGCCCAAGCTACACCCATCTCAGGTGCCTGAGACCCTTGCCCAGGATAAGTAAATGCAATCAATTCCCAGCTCCTCTCTCTGGTTAGATTAATTAAATTGGTTAACTAAAATTATTTGGTCAAAAACGAAGTAGCAGAACTATATTTGTTATATAAAAATAGTAAGACACTCACATATATTTTAGACTAAATTTTACTAGCATCGCTAGTTTTTGTAAAACGAGTGATTTTACTTACAATTTGCCCGGGTGGCGGAATTGGTAGACGCGGAGGACTCAAACTCCTCTGGCTTTTAGCTGTGCGGGTTCGAGTCCCGCCCCGGGCACACTTATGTGTTAAACATATTTCAAGCTATCTCTTTCAAATCTTGTCGGTGGTGAGATGTAGGCTTAGAGATAGATGCCAAAAGAAACGAGCTCAAAAGAAGTTGAGTTAGACCCAAAGTTGCCGACCTTGCTGTTGTTTGACGGGCATTCAATGGCACATCGTGCTTTTCATGGAACCCGTCCGCTCAGCACTGCTTCGGGGCAGCTGACGAATATGTTGGTGGGGTTTTTAAATTCCTTCTTTCGGATTTATCGCGACTATAGCCCAACTAAAACTGCTGTGTGCTTTGACCTACCTGAGCCAACATTTCGTCACAAGCAATTCAAAGAATACAAAGCTAACCGCGACAAACCACCCGATGAGTTTATCGAACAACTTGGGTTGCTCCACGAAATCTTAGGTGCTCTTGGCATTCCAGTTGTTGAGCGAGGGGGATTTGAGGCTGATGACCTGCTGGCAACGTTGGCACATCAAGGGCGAAAAAACAAAAACAATGTGGTTGTGGTTACTGGCGACCGTGATTGTTTTCAGCTGGTTGCTGACCCCTTTATAAAAATTCTCTACACTCCAAGTCAAGGTTCACCAAAATTGCTAGACGACGCAGGTGTAAAAGAAAAGATGGGCGTAAAGCCCGAAGTCTATATTCAATATGCTGCCATGAAAGGCGATACCTCAGACAATCTGCCAGGGGTTGCTGGAGTGGGTGAAAAAACTGCAGTTGCCCTCATTCAAACTTATGGCAATATCAAAGGAATATATGAGGCGCTCGAAAAAGAGCTCAAGCAAGAAAAACCTTCCAAAGATTCGCCGCTAAAACCGAGGGTGAAAGAGTCGCTTTCAAACAGCCGTGACATCATTGATAGAAATCTTGAACTAATGAAGCTGAAAACCGATGTGGAACTCAAGGTGAAATATTCTGAGCTAGCAAAAGGGGAGTTTAAGCAAACTGAAGTAGACAGACTTTTCAATCTTTTAGAGCTCAAAAAATTTGACAAAGATTTGGCGACAATATTTTCACACACAATAGAGCAAGCAACTGAATTTGAATCAGTGGAAAGTGGGATTGAAGAAGCTGACATGGCAGACCTGCTTTCAAAAATCCAAGAAGCTAAGAAAATTCTCCAAGTATCAGTAGCTGGCAATTGGACAAACGAATTTGAAGGATTTTCGCTCGGGCTTTTAGATAAAGGAAAATGCAAAGCTACGTGGATACCTTCTAGTGCAATTAAACAAAACAAAAAAGCTCTAAAAGCAGTATTTGAAAAAGCAAACGCCCAAATAATCGCACATGACATAAAGCCACTGGTGCTTGAAATACTCCACTATGGAATAAATATTCCAAACCTCCACTTTGACACACGGATTGCTGCCTACTTGATCGACCCACAAGACAGACGAACCACCCTTACAGATTTGGCACAAAAATTTGGTGGCGTTTCCCTTAAAGACAATGAAAGCGGAGATTCTGCCAAAACCGCACAACTGGAATTGCAAGAAGTTGACCCTAAAGGCGATTCCCAACTTGAAGTCGCTGCTCTTCTTAAAATCTACAGCCCTTTAAGGCAAGAGCTTTCAAAGCTACAGGAGCTTTCACTCTATGAAAGTATGGAGCTTCCGCTTGTAAAGGTACTTGCCAAAATGGAACACTTCGGGATTGCAGTTGATGAGGCTGAACTCAAATCTCTGAAAGCCAAACTTGAAACTGAAGCGTCCCAACACAAAAAAGCAGTTCTAAAAGCAGCTGGTAAAGAGTTCAATGTGAACTCTACGAAAGAATTGGCACAAGTTTTGTTTGAAGATTTGAAACTGCCACCCCAGAAAAAAACAAAGACAGGATATTCAACTGATGCTGGCACGCTTGAAAAACTAGCTGGCAAACATGAAATCATTGAACATCTTTCCAATTATCGAAGTGCTGAAAAACTTCGTTCAACCTATGGTGAGGGATTGCTAAAAGAAATTGCACCAGATGGAAGGATACATGCAACCTTCAACCAAACCGTAGCTCGCACAGGCAGGTTAAGTTCAGATGCACCGAACTTGCACAACATTCCTATTCGCACTGAGCAAGGAAGGGAATTTCGCAAAGTCTTTATCGCAACACGCGGGCATGAATTGCTTGTTGCAGACTATAACCAGATTGAGCTCAGATGTGTGGCACATTTAAGCGGCGACCCTAATCTCATTGAGGCATTTAAGACTGGTGAAGACATTCATTCCAGCGTGGCAGCTCGAGTTTTTGGAGAGATCCCTGTTCCCAAAGCTCGGCGCGAGCAAGCAAAAATGATTTCCTATGGGCTAATGTATGGAATGGAAGCGTTTGGTTTAGGCCAGCGTTTAAACATTCCTCAATCAGAAGCTGGTGAAATCTTAAAGAGTTTTTTTGATGCCTATCCCAGCATTCGCAAATACATGGATAAAACGGTAGAGACCACCAAAAAACTTGGATACACAGAAACCCTGTTTGGGCGGAGGCGGTATATCCCTGAGCTTACTTCTGGCAATCCCCAAGTTAGGGCAGCAGCTACTCGCCAAGCAATGAACTCTGGCATTCAAGGGCTGGCTGCTGACATATTCAAATATGCCCTTATCAAAATTAACAACAAGCTGGAAGAAAAAAATCTAGAGAGCCGGCTGGTGCTTCAAGTTCACGATGAGGTGATTTTAGAAGTTCCAACTGGGAAGGCAAACAATGAAAAAGAGGTAGCTAAAAATATTGTGGTTACAGAGATGGAAGGAGCTACTCAATTAGATGTTCCACTTGTTGTTGAAGTGACTTCTGGGAAAACTTGGGCAGATGCAAAAGGCTAAGGTAGCACAAAGACCAATATGGAGGCTAGAATAAAACTGACAACCAAAGATAGGAACAAACACAAAAATTTAAATAAAAAAATGGAAGACAACAACATAGCTACTTTAACATCTGACACTACTACCGGCGACACAACTGAAGACAACACAATTGAATATAGCGACATCGTTGAAGATGATGTTGGCGATGGGCTCGCTGAAGCCTATGAAAACAAAGTAGTTCTTGTAAAAGATGGTCAGCTGGTTTCTGGCAAAGTTGTAAAAATCAATCCCTATGAAGTGTTGGTTGACATTGGCTATAAATCAGAAGGGGTAATCCCGCAAAAAGAACTTGCCATCCGCCAAGATGTTGACCCCGGAAGCTTAGTATCGGTAGGTGAAGAAATTGAGGCCCTAGTTCTTCAAAAAGAAGATAGAGAGGGGCGTTTAGTGCTTTCCAAAAAGCGAGCATCTTATGAAAAAGCATGGTCGCGCATTGAAGAGCTAAAGAAAGCCAACGAACTTATTAAAGGTGTTGTCATAGAAGTTGTGAATGGAGGGCTCATTGTAGACATTGGCATCAGAGGCTTCCTTCCTGCCTCGCTGGTTGAACTGCGCCGAGTAACAAAGCTAGATGACTTTCTAGGGCAAGAGATTGAAGCAAAGATTTTAGAGTTTGACAAGCAACGGCGAAATGTGGTTTTGTCTAGGCGAGCATGGTTGGAAGAAACCCAACGAGAAAAACGCGAGGCTCTTATGGAAAATTTGATGCCAGGCGATGTGCAAGAAGGTGTTGTAACATCCATAGTTGATTTTGGGGTGTTTGTGGATTTAGGGTTGATGGATGGATTGGTTCACGTTTCTGAACTTTCATGGAAGCGGATTGAGCACCCTTCAGAAGTGGTTTCAGTTGGCGACAAAATAAAAGTGCGTGTGCTTGGGGTAGATTCTGAGCTAGAGAGAATCGCACTATCACTCCGTGCTACTCAGCAGGGGCCTTGGGTGGAGTTTGCAGAAACTCATAAAGTGGGCGACCTAGTTTATGGTCGAGTTACAAAGCTGGTAGCTTTTGGAGCTTTCATTCAGGTTGGCGATGATGTTGATGGCTTGGTTCATATCACTGAGATGGCACACCATCGAGTGGAATCTCCTGGTGAAGTGGTTTCGCCTGGAGAAGAGCTTTGGGTAAAGATTGTAGAAATAGATGTGTCGCGCCGCCGCATTGGTCTTTCAATAAGGCAAGCTATGGAAGGTGGGGAAGTAGCGGTGGAATATCAATCAGCATTTGGAAATTCCACAGAAGCGGAAGATGGCGATAAAAGTGACAGCGAAGGTATAGATATAGAAAATAGCGAAGATATTAAAAACATTGAAGATCTAGAAGGCTCAAAAAATATAGACACTAAAGAATATACAGAAAATGAACATACAGAAAAAGAATATACAGAAAAAGAATATATAGAAGACAACGCAGAAAAAGATATGGGCGAAGAAAATCCTGAAGTGGTTAATTTTGAAGCACCCACATTGAGCCCAGATGAAGAAGTTAAAGAAGCTACTTCTATAGAAACCTCAGCAGAAAATAACAGTGAGGTAGGCGAAGAAAGTGAAACCACTGAAGAAACTGCCGACGAATCTGAAATCAGTGCCAACTCTGCTGAAGAAGAAAACAATTAGCCACTAAAAATATTGCATTAACAAAAACCGCAAGTCAGCAAAAACAAAAAATGCCAGACGCAACTGTTAAAACACCAACGGGGGATATGGATGTTGCTATATTTGAACCACCAGCAAAACCAAAAACAGCAGTTATTGTTGTTCAAGAAGCATTTGGTTTGAACGGACACATCAGAAATGTGGCAGAGCGAGTAAGCCAAGCTGGGCATTATGCAATTGCTCCTGATCTTTATCACCGCCACGAAGATTCGCTTGCAGATTATGATGACCTTGAGAAAGCCTTGGGGCTAATGGTCACACTTGATGATGGCGATATATTAGATGATGTTGAAGCAACCATTGCCCACCTTGAAGGTGAAGGCTTTTCGCGTGAAGCAATCGGCATAGTGGGGTTTTGCATGGGGGGCAGGATTGTCTTTCTAACCGCCCTCAATAAAAATATTGGAGCAGGAGTTTCTTTTTATGGTGGAGGCATCGTGACAGAAAACATTAACGGCACTGAAGCACTGACTCCTAAAGCGACAAACCTAAAAGCTCCGTGGCTAGGATTTTTCGGCGATATGGATTCAATGATTCCAACCGAAGGGGTAGAAGAATTACAGGCTGCCCTAGAAGGAACAGAGCATCAAATTATTCGCTACGCCGATGCCGACCATGGCTTTCACTGTGACGAAAGAGAAAGTTTTGATGAAGCAGCATCTGCTGACGCTTGGCAAAAAACGCTTGACTGGTTTGCCAGCAACTTTAAATAAATAAGAATTAGAACTCAAACATTTTAAGGGCATATATTTCGCGTTTATTTAATTTGCAATTTCAAGTAGTGTTTCAAATTGAAATTGCATTTTAAAGTCGAAACCGTATTTCAAAGTTAAGATTATAGTCAAAATCAAAGCTATATTTCAAAATTGAAACTATATTTCAAAGTTTCAACTGCATCCGATCTATCCGAAAGTTAAAATTACATTTCAAAATTAGCTACCAAATTCAAAACACCTCTACAACTTTTCTAAAATAAAGTTGTGGCAAAAAATGAATCTCTAAATGTGGTCGTATATGGCTCTGGTGTAATGGGTTCTGGTATTGCCCAAGTTCTGGCAGTTGCAGGTCACTCAGTTATAGGTTTTGACATATCTAAAGATGTTGTAGAAGTAGCCACAGAATCAATTGATACTGGCAGGTATGGAGTCAAGAGCAGTGTGGAGAGAGGAAAGTTAACCAAAGAAGAGGCTGAAGCTGCCCTGAAACGTGTGACATTCACAACAGATAGTAACTGCCTATCAAATGCAGATATTGTTATAGAGGCAGTTCCAGAAGTTTTTGACTTAAAAATTCGCCTGTTTAAAGAGTTTGATAACACAACTCCAAAAGACTGCATTCTTGCCACAAATTCCAGTGGGTATTCCGTTTCGGCACTTGCGGCCGTAACAGAACGCCCCGAAAAAGTCATCGGCTGGCATTGGGGTTCGCCTGTTCCTGTCATAAAACTTTCAGAAATCATTCGTGGAAAAGAAACTTCTGACAAAACAGTTGATACCGTAGTGGCACTGGCAACTGAAGCAGGCAAAAATCCAATCGTCATCGCTGACACATTCACACACTGGGGTTATGTTACCAACCGTGTCTACTTCGCCATGGTTGCTGAAGCAAATCGTGTAGTTGAAGAAGGCATCGCAACCAGAGAAGAGGTTGACCAACTAATGATGGATGCTTTTCGCTGGCCAACAGGGCCTTATGGAATGGTAGCAGGCGCTGGAAGCGGTTGGAAAAAATAAAGTGGCTGACAAAACAAAATAGCTGCCAAAAATAATTTTTTTTAATCTACAAGTTATGAAAAGCTAAAGCTATGAGTTGTAAAATCCAAATCCAAGATTTCTAAAAAGCGAACTCAACCATTGATAGAAGATTTCCCTTATGAAAGCAGCACTACTAGAAAAACCTCAGACCGACCCAATAATGGTCGATGATGTTGAATGTAGCGACCCAGGCCCTGGCCAAGTTCGCATTGCCATATCTCACTGTGGGATATGCCATTCTGATTTGACCTTTTTTGAAATGGATGGCGCACAGGTTCCCATAGTGATGGGGCATGAAGCAGCTGGAACAGTTACTGCCATTGGGGCAGGTGTGACTTCACTTCGAGAGGGCGATTCAGTAATGTTGTCTCCCTTTGCTCCGTGTGATAGATGCTATCATTGCGTGCGTGGAAATACAGTTTTGTGTGTGGAAGCAGCATCTATGTTTACGGGTGTGTTTCCCGATGGAACCTCACCCTTTTCAAGAAATGGAGAGTTAGTTTATCGCGGGCTAGGGGTTGGTGGTTTTGCCCAAGAAACAGTAGTGGGCGAAACTGCAGCAGTAAAAATTCCTGATGAGGTTCCTAGAAAAATTGCATCAGTTATGGGGTGTGCTGTCCAAACTGGAGTAGGCGCTGTAATCAACACAGCAAAAGTTGAAGAGGGGGCAACTGTATTGATTATGGGGCTTGGCGGAATTGGTATCTCGGTTTTGCTAGGAACACAATTGGCAGCTGCCAGCACTATGATTGTTTCTGACCCTGTGAAATCTCGTAGAGATAAAGCAATGGAACTAGGCGCAACTGTTGCAATAGACCCCACAGATGTTGATGTAGTAGAGTTCTCAAAAGATTTCACAGCAGGGTTTGGTGTTGATTATGCTTTTGACGCTGCTGGAAGCGCAAGGTTGCTTGAAACAGGGCTGAACGCAATTTGTAATGGTGGTACGACTGTTATGGTTGGAGCCCCCCCAGTAGAAGATGAGCTTAGAATTCCAGCTGTGGTTGCAATGCTAACCACCGAGAAAAAATTAATCGCTTCAATGTATGGAAGCGCCGACAGCAGACGTGAGGTGCCACGCCTCCTAGACCTTTATCGGCATGGAAAACTTGACTTAGAAGCCCTCATTACCAATCGCCGACCAATTGATGAAATCAATTTGGGGCTAGATGACATGCGGAAAGGCGAAGGCATCCGCACCATTTTAGAGTTTTAAATGACGCAGCTCTTTAGCTCTTTAGATAAAGGCCGAAGCAAAAATTAGCGATACAATCGTCATCACCTTGATGAGAATGTTCATTGACGGCCCAGATGTGTCTTTAAACGGGTCTCCTACAGTGTCGCCAACCACAGCAGCCTTGTGAGGTTCACTTCCTTTTCCACCGTGATTTCCCGCCTCAATATATTTTTTGGCATTATCCCAAGCCCCACCTGAGTTAGACATAAATATTGCTAACGCAAACCCGCTCACAAGTGCACCTGCCAAAAATCCACCCAGTGCATTCACGCTAATAAAGCCAAACACAATTGGCACCACTACAGCCAGCCCGCCAGGAAGAATCATTTCTTTTAAGGATGCTTTAGTTGAAATGTCAACACAGCGAGCAGAATCAGGGCGAGCCCCAACTGCGCCCTCTCGTAATCCTGGGATTTCTCTAAATTGTCTTCTTACTTCTTCAATCATTTGATTAGCTGCTCGCCCAACAGCAGATATTGTGAGAGCTGCAAACAAAAACGGCAGCATTGCGCCAGCAAACAACCCAATAAACACTTCAACTTTTGTGATATTTAAATCAAGGCTTCCACCTGCTTTGGTAATAGCTTGGTCAAAGGCCGCAAACAAGGCAAGGGCAGTGATAGCAGCCGAACCCACGGCAAATCCTTTTGCGATGGCAGCAGTTGTGTTGCCTAAAGAATCTAGAGAGTCGGTAACTTCTCTAACCTCACTTGGCATTTCTGCCATTTCTGCAATACCACCAGCGTTGTCAGCAATTGGGCCATAGGCATCAACTGCCACAATCACGCCCAATGTTGAGAGCATGCCAATGGCAGCAATAGCGATGCCATAAATTCCACCAGTGGTTCCTCCGCTTCCAATTAAGTCGCCGAGAGCTAAATCGCCGACCCAATATGAGACACCAATTGCAATTGAAATAAGAACAACCGATGCTGCTACAGAAATCATTCCACCAGATATTCCAGACAGAATAGTTGTGGCCGGCCCCGTCTCAGATTGCTTGGCAATTTGTTTAACGGGGGAGTAATGGTCGCTAGTCCAATATTCTGCCACTTTGCCAATGAGGTATCCTGCAACTAGCCCAGCAACTACAGCAAGCGGAAGCTGCCATTGAGTGCTTCCTTCAAACAGCCAATAGCCAAGCAAGAAGGTTCCAGCTACCGTTCCCAAAAGTGCGATGTTGGTTCCACGGTGTAGCGCTCTAGAAAGTTTTTCAATGGTGATGTTGTTAGAGGTGCGAACAGTAAATGACCCAAGCATTGAAAAGACCATTCCCACCCCAGCAATGGCGAGTGGAAATAGAAGCAACTCCTCAAATAAAGAATTGCTTTGTGAAACAGCAAATGCCACAAATGCCATCGGGGCGATAATTGAACCAGCATAGCTCTCAAACAAATCGGCGCCCATTCCCGCAACATCGCCAACATTGTCGCCAACGTTATCTGCAATAGTCGCAGGGTTTCTGGGATCATCTTCTGGAATGCCTGCTTCTACTTTTCCAACCAAATCGGCCCCTACATCGGCAGCTTTAGTATAAATGCCTCCACCAACACGGCTAAACAGGGCAATGGTGCTTGCCCCTAAACCAAAAGCAGTTATTACTTCAAAGGCATCAGAAATTTCTGCCCACTCCACAAAGAGGAGATAAATCGCACATAGCCCCAAAAGTGCTAAGCCAGCAACTGAAAACCCCATAACTGCACCGCCGCGAAATGCCAGCGGAAGTGCTTTAGATGCCCCATGTTGTGCCGCAGCAGCTGTTCTAGCATTTGCACGGGTGGCAATGGTCATTCCAATATAGCCTGCCAGCGCTGATAAAATTGCTCCAGATATATATGTAACAATTCCCCACGGCCAACCCCAATCAAGTAGCACTCCAATAACAATCGCCATTGCTACCATAAAGATTGCCACAGAAATATATTCCCGCTTCAAAAATGCACGCGCTCCAGTTTGGATGGCAATCATTATCTCAACCATTTTTGGAGTGCCAGGCTCAGCTCGATTTACATTCAGGGCATAAGCAAAAGCCAGTAGCAATGCCAAGAGTGCGCTTCCGCCAGCTGCTAATGGAATTATAAGCATTTCCATTTTATTTTATAGAAAATCAAAAAATCAAATAGGTTTATTGAGGATGCATTTTCACATTTTGACAGAAATGAGCCTTGAATACCCATCACCTAGACACTAAAATTATTCCAACGTGCGCATAATAGTAGTGGGAGTCGGCGAAGTCGGATCTCATATAGCCGAGTCTCTGAGCGCTGATGGCGTAGACATTGTCGTTATTGAAAAAGATCAAAACCGACTAGATGAGCTATCAAAGCGACTAGACATTCTGGCAGTACGTGGAAATGCTCTAAACCACAATGTTTTGGCAAATGCTGGAGTTGCTTCAGCATTCATGTTGGTTGCAGTCACAGATAGAGATGAAGTAAATATGATGGCGTGTCTTCTGGCAGCTCAAGCGGGGGTGAAGCACCGAATCGTGCGGATTGAAAATGACTACCTACAAGACAAAAAGTCAAAGGAGCTGCGCAAGGCAATGAAGATTGGAAAGGTTATTGACCCTGACCGAACTACCGTAGATGAAATTATGCAGTTGCTCACATATCCAGGTGTAGCAGAAATTGATGAGATGGCAAATGGTGCATTGTTAATGACAGGAGCCCAGCTAACAGAAGATAGCCCTCTTGCAAATCGAAAGTTAGCAGATATTGCCAAAGACAATGAGCCAGAGTGGGGTTTTATGGTAGGAGCAATATCTAGAGGTGAAGAAACGCTCATTCCAAGAGATACCGAGCTAATACTTTTGCCAGGCGATACGGTTAGGGTAATCGTAAAAAAGGAAGCTCTTAAAGAAATGCTCCACCAACTAGGTGCTCCTGACATCCGCCTCAAAAATATTATGGTATTGGGCGGTGGAAGAATTGGAGAAATGACTGCTGCTCGACTAGAAAGCGAAGGGCGACATGTGAAATTGATTGACCTAGACCCTGAACGCGCAACCGAGCTTTCAGAAGCTCACAACAACATTGATATCATTCAAGGTGATATCGCAAATTCTGACTTGTTAGATTCAGAGGGAATAAAACGTATGGATGCCGTGGTTGCAGTTTCTGGCAGAGACGAAAGCAATATCTTGGCATGTCTCTATGCTCAGTCAAAAGGTGTGGGAGAAATTATTTCTATCCTTCATAAGGCTGAACTAAAAAATATGTTTGCAAGATTCGGGTTAGAAAAAACCTTATCGCCGATTACTGCCAGCATTGAATCAGTTCTTGAAATCGTTCGCTCTGAAAAAATTAAAACTACCGTTCAAAAAGTAACGAGCTTTCTAGCAATGGATATTGAGGTGCTTGAAATAACTGTTATGGCGGGAAGCCGTGCAGACGGCAAGAAGGTTTGTGAGCTTGGGCCGTCTAAAAAGATTTTGATTGGAGCAGTTGTTAACAATGAGGGAGTAAAAATAGTAAGGGGCAACACCAGCCTCCGTGCTGGTGACAAGTTGGTGGTTTTTGCTCGCCCCAATGCCCTAGGCAAGGTGTCAGAGCTATTTGAGACAAAACATAAAGACTAATATCTTAGGGCTGTTTGTGTCCTTAATCGGGGCAGGCTTAGTGCTTGCCTTGTCTGGCTTGATAGGCATGGCAACCAATGAAGCTGAAACTTTTGAGCAGCTCCATCTCACCTATGGCGTGATGTGTGTTTTGTCTGGCTTAATCGGGGCAGCATTTTTTGCCCGTAAAACTGTGGTAGAACCAAAATCAATTTTGTCAGCTGCGCTTATTGCTATAGGAACGTTCTTGGGGGTTATATATTTCGCATTTTGGATAACTGGAAAATTTGGAAGCCTAGACGATGTTTTGTTAGAAGCAGTTTCTGCCATCACTACCACCAACCTGAGCTTGGTGAACAACCCACAAGAATTAGGGCAAGGGCTGTTATTTTTGCGAGCAGCTACTCAGTGGGTGGGCGGTCTTGGGGCAATATGTTTTTTCTCAATACTCTTACCCGTTTTTACTAGAGGAAGAGAAAATGCCAACAATCCCCTCAAAGCTGTGCTTAGTATTTATTTTGCAGTTACTGCTATTTTGATTGTCGCATTTGTTCTTGCAAAGATGAGTTGGTTTGATGCCATTACTCATAGCTTTACTACCATTTCAACTGGCGGATTTTCAAATTACACAAACGGGCTTTCACATTTCAATTCAGCATCTGTGGAATGGATAGCGGTGGCGGGAATGTTTGTTGGTGGAATACGACCAGTGCTTTTGTGGTGGGGGCTTCGCCGTTCGCCTGTTGTTTTGTGGCGCTCACTAGAAATGCGCATTTATGTATTGGTGGTTCTTTCTGTCAGCCTCATACTTTTTTTAAGCGATGGAGATGGCTTGCGTCGTAGTTTCTTTAGCGTGACTTCTGCAATTTCTGGCACTGGATTTTTCTTAGAGAACTGGGCGGGCTTTGGATTTGGGCTACAAATTTTAGTGTTAGTGTTGATTGCCACAGGAACAATGTCTGGAACTGCAGCAGGCGGATTTGGGTTGACCCGCGCCACAGAATCTGTTCAGTATATATATCGTGAGCTTTATACACAGCTTCACCCAAAGGCAGTGTTTAAGGTGAAAATGGGTAGCGATGTGTTAAACGAATCTGGGCTTTCTCAAACCCAGTCATTTCAGTTTTTCTATTTAGGGGCACTTATTGTCGGAACTTTTGCACTTGCACAATCGGGGGCAGACCTTGTTTCAGCTATTGGCGGAACCATAACAGCATTTGCATCAATGGGTCCAAGCATAGGTGAATTCTTTTCTGATTCAGCTAGCTTGGCAGAACTCCCACGCCCAGCAAGAGCAGTGCTTTCTGTGATGATGCTAGTTGGCAGGGTTTCAATATTTCCAATAATGATTTTGCTATTTGCTTTTGTTGAGCGACTAAGTTTTTTTCGTTTTTCAAAGGTTCGCTCACGAATGCAATTCCTCAACAAATTGGGTGCTAAGAAATTGTTTAACAAAAAATCACAAGACGATAATTCTGTGCCGACGACAATTTCTCAGTTTGAAAATGAGACCACGACCAAGACCACCAAAAATAACATCTCAAAAGAAATTAAAGGTTAAAGTAAAAACTCATGCCAAGCACTAAACAACTACACATACGACTAGTTGGCCCAGCCATAAGAAAAAACAGCACCACCGTTCATATGGTTGGCGCGGGGCTCTTGCTTATTTCCCCCGGCATTCTTATCGCAGGTTTAGTTGAATTACTTTCTTCTAATTCCCCAGATGCCCTTGGGCTTTTTGTCACCGCACTAATTACAGCAGGTATCGGCTATCTGTTTTGGCAAACCACTGCTATCAAAGGCACGCCCGACTCTCTATCTATTTTTTCAGCGGTGGCATGGACATGGATAATGTGTTCTCTGCTGGGATCACTTCCATATATTTTGTCTAGCCAAATGGGCGGATGGGGAAGTTGGGATAGCGCATTGTTTGAATCCATTTCAGGGTTCAGCTGCACAGGCTCTTCAGTTCTGCCAGATATTGAATCACTTGGAAAAGGAATGCTGCTCTGGCGACAAATGACCCAGTGGTATGGTGGAATGGGAATGGTGGTTCTGGCTGTTAGTGTATTGCCTTATGTTGGAGTCGGTGGGTTGGCACTTGTAACAGCAGAAGCTCCTGGCCCATCTACCGAACGGTTAGTGCCTCGAGTTAGAGAAACTGCCAAGCGGTTATGGACGCTCTATGTGGGGATTACGGTTTTAATCACAGTTGTTTTATTTGCAGTTCCAGGGCCAGGGCTTTATGACTCAATCGCTCATGCTCTTTCAACGGCATCAACTGGTGGCTTTTCTGTTTTCAACCAATCTATAGGGCACTATAACTCTATTGCCGTTGAGCTAATCATTGCTTTTTTCTTGGTGGTGTGTGCCTTAAGTTTTAACCTCC
This sequence comes from Acidimicrobiia bacterium, assembly GCA_020027305.1. Classification (GTDB taxonomy): domain Bacteria; phylum Actinomycetota; class Acidimicrobiia; order Acidimicrobiales; family Hopanoidiivorantaceae; genus JAHRAM01. The sequence goes on from JAHRAM010000026.1 coordinate 20,592, forward strand.
ACTATCAAGTGCTCTTTTCAAAAGTCTCAAAGGGGTTTTTAAGCCGTATTGGCAGGTTGAAAAAATATTTTGAAAGCAAAGACCAAGCGTTCTTCATCAAAATTTTTGTTGGGACAACCATAGTCGTTTCTCTATTGGCGTGGAATTCTGCTCTCTTTACATCTTTCTGGAATGCCCTTAGGCATTCTGTTTTCAATGTAGCAACGTTAATTTCTAGTGGGGGCTTTTCAAATGCCAGAGGGGTCGGCAGTGCTGGCGATTTTTCTCTTTGGGCACCAAGCCTTCAAATTATTTTATTGGTGCTAATGGTTATGGGGGGTTGTGTTGGGTCAACTGCTGGCGGGTTAAAGAGCTACCGAGTTTATATCGCTGCTGGACATATTAAAAACAATCTCAAAAAGACACTTCACCCAAACCTAGTTCGACAAGTTCGCTTGGGCAAAGTCACTGTGCCAGAAGAAATCGTTCGCCGAGTTCTAGGGTTTATCACTTTGTTCGTGGTGATATTGTTGGTGGGAACACTGGTGCTTGCTAGTTTAGGAAATAATTTGCCAACTGCTTTTAGTGGGGCAGTAAGCGCCATGAGCAATATGGGCCCTGCTTTAGGAGATGCTGGCCCAGCTGAAAATTTCCTTGCGTTTTCGCGGCCAGCAAGGGGAGTGCTAATGGCATTGATGTTAATAGGCAGGCTTGAAATTATGGCTGTGCTGTTTATGTTTCTAGACCCACTGCGCGCACTAAGGCGATAATAAAAAATTAAAAATTTATCTGCGGGTGGGGTTAATAGGGAACTCTTTGGGATTATCGAAATCACCCCAGCACCAAACACCACTACGGTCGTTATTTCTGCCCTCTACACAGCCACCACTCAGGTTCAAACCGTAGTTAAAGTTAAAACCGAGAAAAATTACCTCATCAATGGGCAACCTTTTTGGGTTGTCAAAGTCTTCCCAGCACAAAAGCCCAGAATCAACGTCGCCATCAAGCTTGCCAAGTATGCAGCCAGAATTAAGATTTATGTTTGACGAGATTCTAAATAATCCTCGCTCCACATCAATGGGTGATTTTCTAGGGTTCTCAAAATCATCCCAACACCATAAATCTTTTTCAGCGCTATCAGGTAAACCGCCGATTAGGCAACCCGCATCTGGAGCAAAATCAAAACTATGGTCAAATGAATCAGCGCTAGTAACAAGTGGCATCTTTTTAGGGTTATTAAAGTCTCCCCAGCACCAAATTTCCTCATCAGGAGTTTCTATGCAGCCCGCTTTCAAATTAGCCTCTAGGGTAAGTTGAGAATGGAGTCCAAGCTCAATGGGTGATTTTTTAAGATTGTCAAAATCATCCCAGCACCATAGTTCAAATTCCTCATTTTCAATATTTTTGCCGCCCACACAACCTGAATCTAAACTAGAAGCGCTAGACCAGCGAGGGGAACGTAAGTCAATGGGAAATCTTTTTGGAGTGCCAGAATTTCCCCAGCACCAAAGCTCAGAGTCGGTACCATCGGTACCACCGTAGCAAGTTGAATTAAAGCTGGGGCTTGCTTCAACATTGCTTATATTGTCTGCAGGAAATAATTTTTTGGGATTGTTAAAATCATCCCAGCACCAAACCTCAAACTCTCTGTGAGAAATATCGACACAGCCAGAGTCAAGATTTGCCCCTGGGCGCAAAAATACTTGTGGGCCCGTTCCCGCCGATATCCTTTCCCTCATAAAGTCAATGGGCAGTTTCTTCGGGTTATCAAAATCTGCCCAGCACCATACTTCGTAATCGTTGACAAGCCCATAGTCTCCAACAATTAGAGTTGCACAGCCAGACTCTAGATTGGATCCTAAGCTAACCGCCTCAAAGGAGCCTATATTGTCAAATGCAAGTTTTTCTGGCTTATTAAAGTCTCCCCAGCACCAAACCTCGTAAATATCAAGCTCGCTATTAGGAATTGAAAGACAACCTGAATTTTGATCGATACGTTTTACTCCTGGAAATCCAGGAATCGTAGATTCTTCAACATCACTAGAAGTGCTTGCAGAATGATTACAAGCAGACGCCAAAAGAGCTACAGAAACCCCAAGCACGACAAAAACAACAAGTCGCATAATGATTTAGCTTAGTAAAAAATTACATCTATCTACGGGCAGTCGTATTCGTGTCGTGTTTTCTACGCCTCAATTTTTAAGCAGATTTTAATGGGGCAGTGAGCGCCATGGGGAGTGCTAATGGCATTGATGTTAATAGGCAGGCTTGAAATTGTGGCTGTGCTGTTTATGTTTCTAGCCCCACTGCGAACACTAAGAAGATAATGAAAAATTTATCTGCGGAGAGGAGGAATGGGGGGCTCTTTGGGATTATTAAAATCTCCCCAACACCAAACACTATCAATGTCGTTATTTATGCCCTCTATACAGCCACCACTCAGGCGCAAACCAGGACTATCATTGGCAGAATGTAGTTCGTCAATGGGTAACCGTTTTGGGTTGTCAAAATCTTCCCAGCATAAAAGCCCAGGGTAATCGTCACCTTTAAGTTTGCCAATTACGCAACCAGAATCAAGGTTTATGTTCGCGGTCAAATAAAATAGTCCTCGCTCTACATCAATGGGCGATTTCTTAGGGTTTTCAAAGTCATTCCAGCACCACAAATCTTTTTCATTGCTATCAGGTAAACCGCCGATTAGGCAACCTGCATCTGGAGCAAAATCAAAACTGTAGTCAAATGAATCAGCGCTAGTAACAAGCGGCATCTTTTTAGGGTTATTAAAGTCTCTCCAACACCAAATTTCATCATTAGAACTTGCTATGCAACCCGATTTCAAATTGGCCTCTAGGGGAAGTAGAGAATAGAGTCCAAGCTCAATGGGTGATTTTTTAGGATTGTCAAAATCATCCCAGCACCATAGTTCAATTTCATCGTTTTTAGGATCTCGGCCTTGCATGCAACCCGAATTTAGGTTGGAGAATAAAGAGTGATGAAGGTGATTTAAATTGTCAATGGGCGATTTTTTTGGAGTGCCAGAATTTCCCCAGCACCAAAGCTCAGAGTCGGTACCATCGGTACCACCGTAACAAGTTGAATTAAAGCTGGGGCTTGCTTCAACATTACCTATAGTGTCTGTTGGAAATAATTTTCTGGGGTCGTTAAAATCATCCCAGCACCAAACCTCAAACTCTCTGTGAGAAATATCGACACAGCCAGAGTCAAGATTTGCCCCTGGACGCAAAAATACTTGTGTGCCCGTTCCCGCCGATATCCTTTTCCCACTAAAATCAATGGGCGATTTTGTGGGGTTCTCGAAATCCTCCCAACACCATAGTTCAAAATCAATGTCAGGTCCATGTTCTTCAACAATGAAAACACTTGCACAACCCAACTTTAAATTTGCTCCTATTGCAATTTCGGATATGTTTCCAATAGGTGACTTTTTTGGTTCGCGAAAGTTGTCCCAACACCAAGCTTCATTAATCTGAGACTCAAAATTAAAAACTTGGAGGCAACCTGAATTTTGGCTGTTTCCCCTTAGTTCTGGAAAGCCAAGAATTGCAGATTCCTCAGAATGATTACAAGCAGACGCCAAAAGAGCTACAGAAACCCCAAGCACGACAAAAACAACAAGTCGCATAATGATTTAGCTTAGCAAAAAATTACATCTATCTACGGGCAGTCGGGTTTGTGGCATATTTTCTAAGGCTCAATTTTTAAGCAGATTTTAGCTGAAGGAAATTTTGCTAGAATTAAGAACTTACTCGCACAAATTGGGTTTTATTTTCAATTTCACAAAAAAAGGAGAGTGAGAATAAAGCTGATACAAAAAACGAGTGAAATTTAAAAAAATGAATGAAATTTAAGTAGCCAATGTTTAATAAATCCAAACAAACACCAAAACAAGTAGGGCAAAAAAGCCTATATCACCCAAGCCTTGAACACGATTCTTGTGGTGTTGGATTTGTGGTGAACTTAAAGGGTGAAAAAAGCCATAAGATGCTACAAACTGGCATTAGCGCCCTTGTGAATCTGGAGCATCGGGGGGCACTTGGGTCAGACCCAGAAACTGGAGATGGGGCAGGCATCTTAATCCAAATCCCAGATAAGTTTTTTCGCCAAGCAGTTGATTTCCCCCTTCCTCCCGAAGGGCAATATGCTACAGGAATGGTATTTTTGCCAAACAACAAAAAAACCGCCAAGAAATATCAAACACGAATTGAAAAGATGGCACTACAAGAGGGGTTTTCAGTTTTGGGGTGGCGGGAAGTTCCAGTCAATGCCGATATTTTGGGAGCAGGGGCAAAGCGGTCAATGCCGGCCTTTACTCAAATATTTCTTTCGCTGGCAGGAGACCTTACAAATGACACTGACACCGATAATACAAATAGCGCTGCCACCGACAATATGGCACTTGAGCGAAAGGCATTTCTGTTTAGAAAATATGTTGAAAACACCATCAGCGCTGAGCTGGCGGCAGAAGATTCTAAAAACACAAAAGATGAAATCCGCATGGGTGGAAACAGCCCAATACATAAGGGCATATATTTCCCCAGCCTGTCAGCAAAAACGTTCGTCTATAAGGGAATGTTAATCGCCACTCAGCTCTCCAATTTCTATACAGATTTAAACGATGAAGCAGTCGAAACATCTCTCACGTTGTTTCACAGCAGATTTTCCACGAACACATTTCCGAGTTGGCCTCTAGCTCATCCATATCGAGTGTTAGCACACAATGGCGAGATTAACACCGTTCAAGGAAATCAAAATTGGATGAGGGCAAGAGAAGAATTGCTCCATTCCCCTGAGTTGGGCGATGACTTGAAAAAGGCTTTTCCAATTTGTACTCCTGGAGCAAGTGATACTGCCCGCTTTGATGAATGCTTGGAAATGCTATATATGGGTGGCTATGAATTAGATGAAGCGGTGCTGATGATGATTCCAGAACCGTGGGAGCATCACGAATCTATGCCCAAAGACCAATTGGCGTTTTATAAATATCACGCTTCACTTATGGAGCCGTGGGATGGCCCAGCTTCAATCGCTTTCACCAATGGGGAAGTTATCGGGGCAGTGCTTGATAGAAACGGTCTTCGCCCAAGTCGCTATTGGGTGACAAAAGACGATATGGTGATTATGGCATCTGAGGTTGGAGTAGTTGATGTGCCGCCCAAAGATATTATTGAAAAGGGGCGTCTCCAGCCTGGCAAGATGTTCTTTGTTGACACCAAGCAAGGGCGAATAGTTAGAGATGGTGAAATCAAACAACGGCTGTCATCGGCTCGCCCATATAAAGAGTGGCTAGACAGCGAACAAATTACACTTTCTGATTTGCCTGCTGCAAATTCTTCAAACAATAAGGCAGGCGACTTAGAAACAAATAAGATTTCTTCTGACGAGCTGGCGACACTTCAGCGAACTTTTGGCTATACCTACGAAGAACTAAAACTGCTCATTGCCCCAATGGCTACTGATGGGGTAGAAGCACTTGGCTCAATGGGAACTGACACCCCAATAGCAGTGCTTTCAAATCGCCAACGGTTGTTGTTTGACTATTTTCAACAACTCTTTGCTCAGGTAACCAACCCACCCCTTGATGCTATTAGGGAAAAAATCGTCACTGCCACATTGGGATGGCTGGGCGGTGAGCGCAATTTATTAGACCCTCAGCCTGAGTCGGCTCGCCAAATTACAATTGAGCATCCAGTTCTCACGAACCAAGAACTTGTAAAAATCAAACAACTTAGCGCTGACGAGCCAGAATCTCAGACCGACAAAATGCAAACTGAAAATTCCCCATCCTCAAAATTCCAAGCTGCCACAATTCCCATTCTCTATAATGTTTCAGAAAGAGAAGCTGGGCTGAGAAATGCACTCACTGAACTCTGTGCCAAAGTTGATGAAGCAGTTGCTGGCGGAAAAAACATCGTGGTGCTTTCAGATAGAGGAACCTCAAAAGATTTAGCTCCTATTCCTGCCCTGCTTGCCACCGGCGCCGTTCATCACCATCTCATTAGAAATAAAAAGCGAACCCGAATAGGGCTAGTCGTTGAAACTGGAGAAGCCAGAGAAATCCATCACTTGTGCCTATTACTTGCTTATGGAGCAACGGCTATCAATCCTTACCTAGCTTTTGAATCTATTTCTAATTTGGTCAAGCGAGGGAAGTATGGATTGACAGGCGACACTAAAACCGCACACAAAAACTACATAAAAGCAACCGACAAGGGGATTTTAAAAGTAATGTCAAAGATGGGAATATCAACTGTTCGTTCCTATGTCGACTCACAAATTTTTGAAGCTATTGGCTTGGGGGATGAATTGATTGAAGAGTTTTTCACTGGCACCCTAAGTCGCCTAGGGGGAATTGGGCTGGCAGAACTTGCTGAAGAATGTAGTCGCCGCCACAAACTGGCATACCCCGAAAACCCAACTGAGCGAGCTCACCGAAACCTAAGCATTGGTGGAGAATATCAATGGCGGCGAGAAGGCGAATATCACCTGTTTAACCCTGAAACTGTTTTTAAGCTCCAGCACTCAACTAGGTCGGGGCGCTATGAAATATTTAAGCAATACTCAAAAAAGGTTGACGACCAAGCAAAAAACTTGGCAACCCTCCGTGGCCTGTTCTCTCTGAAAGAAGCCAAGCAACCTGTGCCACTTGAAGAAGTTGAGCCAACATCTGAAATCGTGAAACGATTTGCCACTGGGGCGATGTCATTTGGATCAATATCAGCTGAAGCACATGAGACCCTTGCCATTGCAATGAACCGCATTGGTGGAAAATCAAATTCGGGCGAAGGTGGAGAAGATGCCAAACGATATGTTGCCGACAAAAATGGCGACTTTAGGCGGAGCGCGATTAAGCAAGCTGCCTCTGGGCGCTTTGGGGTCACTAGCCAATATTTAACTCAAGCTACCGACCTCCAAATCAAAATGGCACAAGGTGCAAAGCCAGGTGAAGGCGGGCAGCTCCCCGGCCACAAAGTCTGGCCGTGGATTGCCGATGTGAGACATTCAACACCAGGGGTGGGCTTGATTTCGCCCCCTCCTCATCACGACATTTATTCCATTGAAGACATTGCCCAACTCATCCACGACCTTAAAAACTCAAACCCGCTAGCACGCGTTCATGTAAAGCTGGTTTCAGAGCTGGGGGTTGGAACAGTTGCTGCGGGAGTTTCAAAAGCACACTCCGATGTAGTTTTAATTTCTGGGCACGATGGAGGAACTGGGGCAGCAGTGCTAACCTCAATCAAGCATGCTGGTACCCCGTGGGAGCTGGGGCTGGCCGAAACTCAACAAACGTTGGTGCTAAATGGGCTTCGCGACCGAATAGTAGTTCAAGTTGACGGGCAGTTAAAGACAGGAAGAGATGTCATTATCGCAGCCCTCTTAGGTGCTGAAGAATTTGGTTTTGCAACAGCTCCACTTGTTGTGATGGGTTGTGTGATGATGCGGGTCTGCCATCTTGACACTTGCCCAGTTGGGATTGCGACTCAAAACCCTGAACTGCGAGAGAAGTTTACGGGCAAAGCCGAATTCGTGGTGAATTTCATGGAGTTCGTAGCAGAAGAAGTTCGTGAATATTTAGCAAGCCTCGGGCTTCGCTCAATTGATGAAGCAGTCGGCAGAGTTGACTTGCTAAACACAGAACAAGCGATTTCTCATTGGAAGGCTGGTGGGCTTGACCTTTCACCAATATTTTATATGCCCGAGCTCACAGCCGACGAGGCAAGATATTGCATTAGCAAACAAGACCATGGGCTAGAACGCGCCCTAGATGTTGAGCTAATTAAACTTAGCGAACCTGCCCTTTCACGAGGTGAAAAAGTTCACTTTAATACCGCAATCAAAAATGTTAATCGCACGGTCGGCACAATGCTTGGCAATGCGCTCACAAAGAAATGGGGAGCCGATGGCTTGCCCGAAGATACAATTTCAATTGACTTCAAAGGCTCGGCTGGTCAAAGTTTTGGGGCATTTTTGCCAAAAGGTATCACCTTGAAATTATATGGCGATGCCAATGATTACACAGCCAAGGGGCTTTCAGGTGGAAAAATAATTGTGCGCCCTGACGAAGATGCTGAATTTATTGCACAAAACAATGTGATTTCTGGCAATGTCATCGCTTATGGCGCAACCAGCGGGGAAATCTTTTTACGTGGCATTGTGGGCGAGCGATTTTGCGTTAGAAATTCTGGAGCCATTGCCGTGGTTGAGGGAGTGGGCGATCACGGGTGTGAATATATGACTGGAGGAAAGGCAGTTATTTTAGGTGAAACTGGGCGGAACTTTGGCGCAGGAATGTCTGGCGGAATTGCCTATATCTATGATGAGCATAATAATTTTGCTAAGAACCTAAACGGAGAAATGGTAAATGTTGAGCCACTGGACGACATCGATATTGAGTGGCTAAAGGAAAGAATAAACATGCACTTGCTTCATACCGATTCAGCAGTGGCAACGTATATTTTGGCACATTGGGATTCAACAATGGAAAAGTTTGTGAAAGTTCTGCCCCAAGATCTCAAACGGGTGATGGAAGCTACAGCCGAAGCCGAAGCTAAAAAGGAAGATCCACTTGAGTTGATAATGAAAGCAGCACATGACTAGAGCTAGACAGAACTAAAACAATGGGCGACTCACACGGATTTTTAAAGTTTGGAAGAAAGCTCCCCGAAAAGCGCGATGCCAAAAAACGTTTAGGTGATTGGGAAGAGATTTATAAGCCATTTGACCAAACCGAGCTTCAAACACAAGCAGCTCGCTGTATGGATTGTGGCATTCCATTTTGTAATAACGGTTGCCCACTTGGCAACCTTATTCCCGATTGGAACGATTTAGTTTATGGCGACCTTTGGGAAGATGCCATCAACCGATTACATGCCACAAATAATTTTCCAGAATTTACTGGAAGGCTCTGCCCAGCTCCGTGTGAGGCAGCATGTGTGCTTGGCATCAACGAAGACCCTGTAACTATCAAACAAATTGAGCTAGACATTATTGAAAATGCATGGGATAGTGGCTGGGTAAAACCCGAGCTACCCGCTGAACAAACTGGCAAAAAGATAGCAGTGGTTGGCTCTGGCCCAGCTGGCTTGGCAGCAGCTCAGCAACTTACCCGAGCCGGGCACAGTGTAATTTGTTACGAAAGAGACGATCGCATTGGAGGCTTGCTTCGATATGGCATCCCCGAGTTTAAGATGGAAAAGAAATTTCTTGACCGCCGATTAACACAGATGGAAGAAGAAGGAACGGTGTTTATAACAGACACTGAAGTCGGAGTTGACATTGAAGTAGAGCAGTTGAAAAATGATTTTGATGTAGTGGTGTTGGCAGGCGGAGCAACCCAAGCCAGAGATATTCCTATCCCTGGCAGAGAGCTAAAGGGCATCTATCAAGCGATGGAGTTTTTACCATTGGCAAATAAAGTCACACAAGGCGACCTTAACCAGCATCCATACTCAGCAAAAGATAAGGATGTAATAATTATCGGCGGGGGAGACACTGGGGCAGATTGTCTAGGCACTGTTCATAGGCAACGTTGTAAATCGGTTCACCAGTTTGAGATTATGCCTCGCCCTCCAGATGACCGAGCGCCTTCTACCCCATGGCCAACTTGGCCGCTCATGCATCGCACTTCGGGGGCACACGAAGAAGGTGGGGTTCGCGAGTTTTCAATTAACACGGTTGAGTTTGTGGGAAATGAAGCAGGCGAATTAAGCGCACTAAAAACCGTAGGCGTAGAACAAATCGTTGATGAAAATGGTATGCGGTTTGAACCAGTGGCAGGAACCGAACAAGATTATAAAGCCGACATAGTTTTGCTGGCGCTTGGGTTTACTGGCCCAGAGGCAAGCCCATTGATGTCTGAATTAGGAGTTAATCTCAACAATCGTGGAAATGTTGAACGCGATTCTGAATGGATGACAAATGTTGAAGGAGTCTTTGTCTGTGGTGATATGGGCAGAGGGCAAAGCCTAATCGTTTGGGCGATTGCTGAAGGCAGGGCATGTGCTAATTCAGTAGATGAATGGCTAATGAAAGAATCGCTTTTGCCCGAACCGCTCACACCCACCCAAGTAGCACTTAGTTAACTTGAGGCTAAATAAATTAAGATAAAAAAACCGAGTTGCCATTGCTCTGCATTAATTTTTTATCTTTCTCGTTTCCAACCTTTCTAGTTTTAAGTCTTTCGGTTTTAATTAAGGCCGCTTTGGAAACTGCTCAAAATCGGGCGCTTGTTTTTTGACATAGCTATCTCGGCCATGTTGTGCTTCTTCAGTTTGATAATAAAGCAAGGTGGCATCGCCTGCCAACTGCTGAAGCCCAGCTGCTCCATCGTCAACAGCATTCATGGCAGCCTTAATCATGCGAATGGCAAGTGGGGAATTTTTCAAAATGCATTTCGCCCACGCAACGGTTTCAATTTCAAGTTCTTCTAGTTGAGCCACATGGTTTACAAGCCCCATTGAAAGGGCATCTTCGGCACTATATTGCGCGCACAAAAACCAAATCTCCCGTGCCTTTTTCTGCCCAACATTTTTTGCAAGCAGTGATGAACCATATCCCCCATCAAAAGAACCAACTCTTGGGCCAGTTTGCCCAAACACAGCATTGTCGGCAGCGATTGTAAGGTCACAAACAATATGTAAGATATGCCCACCACCGATGGCATACCCAGCCACCATCGCGATTATCGGTTTGGGGGTGCGCCGCATTTGTATTTGAAGATCTAAAACATTCAATCGCCCAATGCCTTTTTGCCCCAGCTCATCTTCTCCTAAATATCCATCATCGCCTCTAATCTCTTGGTCTCCCCCCGAGCAAAATGCCAAATCACCTTGCCCAGTTAGAATAATGACGCCAACCGACTCATCATCTCTTGCGCGGTTTAGAGCATCTGAAAGCTCAAAGAGAGTTTGAGGGCGAAAAGCATTCCTCCGCTCAGGGCGACATATTGTGAGCTTGGCGATTCCTTCTGCTGTTTCATATTTAATGTCGCTATAGTTTTTGAAATTTTCACCGCTACCAGCATCCTGCCACTTTAGAGCGGGGCTGATACTGGTGTCTGCAGGGTCAGTTTTTCCCCTCGGAACAATCTTTTCAAAATCCATTTTTAGTGTTTACGTTTATTTTTACTATATCTTTCCAGTGCCTGTGTGTCATTGATTTGTGTGTTTAGTATTTGTGGGTATCAAGTGTTGCGCTTAATTTCTCGCCAGCTTCATTTCGAAGCACCCCTAAGCCTGGCACAGTTGGAACATAAATGTGTGCAGCAAGTATTGGCAGGGGGGTTGCGGTTGGGTTTTATAAAAACTTTGCAGTGTCAAACCCTGCGGGGGTTGTCTCTGCTCCCTCCAACACAGAGGCAAAATGAACAGCAGCTGCCAAGCCTATTTCGCCATCCATCGCAGAAGAGATAACGATTTGCTTTGCCCCCAGCCGTAGCTGTTTTGCCTTTTGGTAAAGAACGGGCAAGTCGCCAAACCGAGTGGGCTTTATCACAACCACAGGAATTTCATGTAAGTCAAGCAACGCGTCTAAATCTTGAAGTTGGGTACAGCTTTCATCTGCTGCTATGGGGATTGAAGTCTCGCGCCCGACTGCTGCCATTTCTTGCAGCCCGTGAACTGGCTCTTCAATATAAGAAATGTCATAAGGCTCAAAAAGCTCAAGAGCCATTGGGGCGGTTTCGGCGCAATAAGCACCATTGGCATCAAGAGAAAGCGGGATGTCGCCTGCCAGCTGTCGTACTGCGCGAATTCGCTCAAGGTCATCTGCCATTCCTAAGTCGTCAGCTAGGGGGTCGCCAACTTTTAGTTTGAGGGCGGGATGTTTGAGGGCAAGGGTGCGGCTAACCTCCAGGGAAAAACTATTTAGCGGAAGTTGAGGGAGCAACCCAATAACAGGAATTCGCTCAGCAGGGGGTCGGTCTTGAGTTATGAGATAGTTAAACGGACGTTCCATCTGTTGAGTTGCTATGTCGTTTGCTGCAATCTCTACTGGAACTCTAAAAGCTGGAATATGTGAAAAGGCGTTGACCGAAAGGTGGGCGCGATTGTGTATGAACTCAAGGTAGGCGTCTAACATATTTCGAAAGGCAACTGCATCAGGGTCAGCCCCTCCAACCACTTGGGCAGAAACTCCATTGCCTGTGAATTTCTTTATCGTGATTTTCACGCCAAAACCCTTGACATACATTACATCCCCTGCCTCAGTTTTGAATGGGTATTTCAAAGGCAGGCTATAGGGGAAAGCCCTGTATGAATTGGTGAGCAGTGGTGTAGCCATTTTGTTTTATATATTTTAATACGCGAATAGATTTTTTCTTTTCAGCGGGGGTGCTTTTCTTTTAATGCGTTTTGGTGGGATGTTTTCTTTTAACGGTTTTCAATTGGTTTGGGGTAAGTCGTGTCAATCTCTAACATAGGAATTCTTAACTTGATATGGAATCAATATGCGTAAGGAAATTTGAAATCAGGTTTCTAACAAGCACAGGCTTTTCAATGTGTGGAGCATGGCTAGTGTTGGCAATTGTTAAGTGGATGGCATCATCTAGTTTCATCTGCATTTCCTTTGCCTGATGACAAAACTTTTCATCTTCAGCACCCGTGATGAGCAGGCAAGTTGATTTTATATTTTTAAGTTTTTTATAGAGTGGCTTCATTTGCCCTGTTCCATATCCTTTCAGGCTTAGAGCAAGTTCTGTGGGATTGCCTTGAAGACGTTGTTTTTTGAGCGCTGCTTTTTGTTCTTCAGTTTGGGTTGAAAAAAGTGGTAGCTCAGTCCAGTCTTCAACAAACTGTGTAAAGTCAGATTCAATCTTGGTCGCCAACTCAGCATCGCTTGCCTTTCTCAACTGGCGCTCTTTTCTGGTGGCAAGCCCAGCCGTGGCACTGATTAAAGTGAGCGACTTAATATGGTGTGGATAACAAACCGCAAAATTTAGCGCCACTCTTCCACCCATTGAATATCCCAGCAGGTGAATTTTTTTAGTTCCTGAGTTTGTTTTGTCTTGCGTTTTATTTTCCTCTGGTTTGTCTTGTGTATTGGTGCCTAGTATTTTGCTTTCGTGCCTTTTATTTTTTGGTATTTTGCTTTCTTGCGGTTTATTTTCTTGCGGTTTATTTTCGTGTGATTTGTTTCTATGCTCGTTTTGTGTATCATTGTCGGTTTTAGCCTCACGCATATTTGTTTTAGAAAATGTAAATTCATTTATGCTTTGAGGTGTTTTATTTTCGAAAATATCGCCTAACAATAATAAGAGTTGTTTGTTTATTGAATTAAATGTGAAATAAGAATTGTTTGCCTTTTGGTTTCCCCTGTTCTTGTTGTTGCTGTTTTTATAGTAAGGGCTTTTATGTTCCTGGCTTTCATAGTGCTGACTTCTGTGGCCAGGCAATTCAATACAAAATGTTGGGCGATTGATGTCGGCGAGCTCAACCATATTTTCAGGCGATCCAGTAAATCCATGCAAAAGAACCAGCGGGGTAGCGCCACCAGCAGATTTATTTGTGATGTAGTTAATCGGCTGATGTTTCATAAATTTTCTTTCGCTTTATTTTTCAATTCTTCCACCGTATTTTTTCAAAAAGTTAGTCGCCATAAAATCATTTATTCATATCAAAGCACTTTTATGTATTAAATCATTTACCTGCGCCTTTATTTTTCGTCTCACATTCATGCTCTCTTGGATGGATGTTTGAAATTCAGCAATATTTATTCCTGCTGGTTTTTCTGATTCCAAAAATTCCTTTAAGTCAGCAGCGCTTTCCAATAGGGAAGCATTCACATTTGGAAAAGAATTCAAAAATTGAAAATCACCCAAACCAGTTGGGGCAATAAATAGTTTTTCAAAAGTATCTAAATTTTTCTCATCTGTATTTTTTTTCCGCCATCTGCCTCAATGAGCTTCACGGTTTCGGCCCCGCCCTCTTTGTTTAAGTCTGCCACAACAACATTTGCCCCTCGACTTCCAAAGAGTTTTGCAGTTGCTTGGCCGATGCCAGAGCCTCCGCCAGTCACGAGTGCTGTTTTGCCATTTAGTGAGTCTGTCATTTTGTTTTTGCTCGTTCTATTCT